>JBJTIV010000163.1:0-9759 GCA_046095145.1 Planctomycetaceae bacterium | reverse complement strand
GGCCGAGGCCCGCCTCGCGCTCCAGGAACTGTCGGCCGCGGCGATCCGCCGCCGGCTCGCGGCGGCGGCGCCGGCCGGCCTCGTGGGGGATCCGGTGGCCGTCGCCGCGACCCTCGAGGCTTTCGACGGCTGCTGCCTGCTGCGGCGCGGCGACCGCATCGTCTCCTCGCTGGCTCCGGGCGATCCACTGCACGCGGCGCTCGGTACGGAGGCGGCGCTCGGCATGCTCGTGGGCGCGCATCGGGCCGTCGCCGCGACCGCGCCGGCCGAACTCGTGCGGCTGCTGGCCGCGGAGCGGGCCACGATCTGGGTGGCGCGATCGGAGCAGGTCGCCGCGGTGGCGGACGACCCGGGCGCCGCGGCGCTCGCGGCCCATCTGGCGGGCGTGGTGATGCCGATCGCGGCGCTCGCTGACCTGGCCGCCGCGCGGACGGCGGCGGAACGGTTCCGCGCGGCCACGACCGTCGAACCCGTCGTGGCCTACGCGCCACCGGAAGCGGGCGGGCTCGTGGCCATGAACACCCCGCCGGCCCGGTCCGGCGCCGCGCAGGAGGTGACGTCGAAGCCCGACTCGGTGGGCCGGGTGGTGGGCGGCGTGGCGGTGTGGCCCGAGGCCCGCACGCGGATCAGGCTGGGGCTCGACTCGCTGGCGAAGGCGGGCGTGCCCGACGACTCGCCGCGGTCGCTGGTGATCGGTGCCACCCTCCCGAGCCCGGCGGGCGTCGAGGCGACGGCCCCGAGGTGCACGCTGCTCGCGGACGCCTTCGCGGTGGACGAAGACGGTTTTCTCGTGCCCCGCGGCTGACGATCCGAAAGCGGTGAGCCGCGGTACCGCCCGCTGTCCGCGGTCGCGGCGGGCATTTTTGGGCCGCAACCTTGGTCGCGAGCCGCGGTTGCGGTATCGTTCCGAATCCACGCACCCGTAGCTCAATTGGATAGAGCATCGGTCTACGGAACCGAAGGTTGAAGGTTCGAGCCCTTCCGGGTGTATGCGAAACACCGGCGTCCTGCCGGTTTTCGCTCAGGCAGGCGGGACGAAGCCGCGGTTCGGCGCGCCTGCCGGCTGCTCGCATCCCCGCGCGGCTCGTGAGCGAGGGGTTGCCCGTGCCCTCGAGCCGGCGTCGGCGACAAGCGGAGCCAGGATGGCGGAGCGCAGGCGCCTTCGAGTGAGCGAAGGGCATGACGCCCGGAGCGAACGTCCGGCGAGAGGGCATGGGCAGCCCCGATTGCGTCCACCGAGCGTCCGAGGGCGATCGCCCGGACGAACCGCCGACGAGACTGGGCTTGGGGCGTTCCGGCCCGGGCCGCTAGGCTCCGCGGCATGGAACGTCCGTCCACCATGGTCGCCACGGCCCAGCGGGTCGTCGGCTTCGATCCCGGCCTCAACGTCACCGGCTACGGCGTCGTCGAGTGCCAGGGGACGACCGTGAGGCTCGTCGAGGCCGGCACGGTGCGGTCGCGCGGCGAGTCGCTCGAGGAGCGGCTCCACACGATCCACGCGGGCGTCCGCGAGGTGCTCGACGCGCTCCAGCCCACCGCGATGGCGATCGAGCAGGTCTTCGCGCACGCGAAGTTTCCGAAGGCCGCGATCCTGCTCGGCCACGCGCGGGGCGTGATCTGCCTCGCCGGGGCTCAGGCAGGGCTCGCCGTCCACCACTATCTCCCCACCCGCGTGAAGGGCACGCTCGTGGGTTCCGGCCATGCCGGCAAGGAGCAGATCCAGGCGGCGGTGCAGCGCGAGCTCGGCCTCGCCAAACGGCCCGAGCCCGCCGACGCCGCCGACGCCCTCGCGGTGGCGCTGGCCGACTGGCACCTGCGGCTGCGGCCCCTGCTCTGCGGCACGGGCGTGGCCCGCGTGCGGAGCGGCCGCGCATGATCACGCGGGTCTCCGGCACGCTCGAGCGGCTCGATCCCGCGGCGAACGCCGTGGAGATCTCCATCGGCCCGGTCGTGCACGAGGTGCTGGTCACGGAACTCGTCCGTCGCGGCCTGCAGCAGAAGATCGGCCAGCCGCTCGTGCTCCACACGCTCGAGTACCTCGAGGGCAATCCCACCCGCGGCAACCTCGTGCCCCGCCTCGTGGGCTTCCTCTCCGAGGTGGAGCGGGAGTTTTTCGAGCTCATCTGCGAGGTCGACGGCGTGGGGGTGCGCAAGGCCCTCCGCGCGATCGTCCGGCCGGTGGGCGAGATCGCCACGGCGATCGAGGAGCAGGACGCGAAGGCCCTGGCGACGCTGCCGGGCATCGGCGCCGCCACGGCCGAGCGGATGATCGCCAAGCTCCGCCGGCGGATGCCGAAATTCGCCCTGCTCGTGGCCCGCGAGGCCCCGGGCGAGGCCGGCGCCGCCGCCGACGTGCTCGCCGAGACGTTCGACGTGCTGCGGTCGCTGGGTCACTCCGACACCGACGCCCGCCGCCTCGTCGACGCCCTGCGGACCGAGAAGAAGAAGCCGAAGGACGTGCAGGAAGCCCTCGAGGTCGTGTACCGCCAGGTGCATCGACCGCGGTGACGCGCTGTACGAAACGTGCGCCCAACCGGCTCGGGGCTGCCCACACCCTCTCGCCGGACGCTCGCTGCGGCCATCCTGGCCTGCGCTCGCTCGAAGACGGCTGCGCTCCGACATCCTGTCTCCGCTGGCCGTCTACGCCGTCTCGAGGGGATGGCCAGCCCCGAGCCTTTCTCGAACCTTGAGGGGCAGTCGCTGGAATGCCTGTGTCCGAGAGTGGCCGACAGTGAGCACGTCCGACACGACCGACAGGGAGGGGTTGCCCGTGCCGTCGAGCCGGCGTTGCTGACCAGCGGAGCCATGGATGGCGGAGCGCAGGCAGCACCGAGTGAGCGGAGCCCAGGATGGGCGCAGCGAACGTCCGAGCGAGATGGCACGGGCAACCCCGACCCGACCGACTCGAGGGCTTTTTGTTAGCCTGTCACCCGGTGAACACCATGGACTCCCTCCGCCAGCCCAGCGTGCAGGCCGCCGACGAGACCGTGGGCGAAGACCGCGCCCTGCGGCCGCAGCGGATGCAGGAGATGATCGGCCAGCGGGCCGTCCACGAGCGGCTCTCCATCGCCATCGACGCGGCTCGGAAGCGCGGCGAGACCCTCGGCCACATCCTCCTCGACGGCCCGCCGGGGCTCGGCAAGACGACGTTCGCCACCTGCATCCCGCGGGAACTCGGCACCACGCTGCAGATCGCCAGCGGCGCGGCCCTCGCCGCGCCCAAGGACCTGCTGCCCTACCTCACGAACGCCGCCGAGGGATCGGTGCTGTTCATCGACGAGATCCACCGGCTGCCGATCGCCGTGGAGGAGTTCCTCTATCCCGCGATGGAGGATTTTCGCGTCGACATCACGCTCGGCGACGGCGTGGCCGCCCGCACCATCAACATGCCGCTGCGGCCGTTCACGCTGATCGGGGCCACCACGCGGGCCGGGCTGATCTCGGCCCCGCTCCGCGACCGCTTCGTGACCCGCGAGCACCTCGACTACTACTCGGTGGCCGAACTGGCGGAGATCGTGCGGCGCTCCGCCGGCAAGCTCACGATGCCGATGGACGACACGACCGCCGACGAGGTCGCCCGCCGCAGCCGGGGCACGCCGCGGCTGGCCAACAACCGGCTCCGCTGGATCCGCGACTTCTCCACGAGCCGGGCCGAGGGTCGGCTCGACGTGGAGATCGCCCGCTCGGCGCTCGAGATGCAGGGCATCGACGAGCTCGGGCTCGACGGCTTCGACCGCAAGTATCTGGAGACGATCCAGCGGGTGTTCGCCGGGGGACCGGTGGGGATCGAGGCCATCGCCCACACCATGAGCACCGCGGCCGACACGCTCGAGGACGACGTCGAACCCTATCTGCTCCGCTGCGAACTCGTGATCCGCACGCCCCGCGGCCGCCGGCTCACGGCGAAGGGCGAGTAGCATCTGGGCACGCCTCCCAAGGCCGGTCCGCAGGCCAGCCTGTTCTAGCTTCACGGCACGGCTCGGCATCCTGCCGACCGTGCCTTCGCCGGCCTCCGCCGGCTGGGGTCAACCCGGCCCTCCGGGCCTGGCGCTGGGGTGCTGGGCTTGCGACAACTTCACGGCTCGGCGAGGTGAGGGTGGCGCGGCGCGGAGACGTCGTCTCCCGGAAGGCAAGCCGCCAACGCCAGTTTTGATGTTGCGATTGCGGCACGCCACGGCGGCGGATGATGGCTGAATTCACGGGCCGAACAGTGGCCACGGCAGCCGTGACGGAGGCGGTCGGAACCGGGGGCAAGCATGCAAGCCCCGGGGCGGAAGCCCGGGGACACCGCGTCGCGGCGGAGACCGTCTGCCATGCCCCATGATGTCGCGGCGTTTTCGGCATGTGCGCTCGAACCGCATGGAGACCGGGATCCGGGGTCACCCGGAGTCCCCCAGCTGCCGCAGGGGGCTTCAACAAGGACGGCGCGCAACATCAAAAAGCGCCAGCGCGGGGAATGTGGGCTGCCACCTCCATCCGCCACCGCAGACCCGCAGCAGCTCGCCGTCCGCGTTCCCGTCGCTTGCGCTCCGGGCTTCTCAGGATTCGCACCTCACGACGTCGAGCGGGTGGTCGCGATCGCCTTGCGGACCTCGGCGTCGGTCAGCCGCCGGAAGAGGCCCGGCGCCAGCCGCATCACCGTGGCAAGGAACCGGCTGTCGAAGCCCGCCAGGCCGTGGGGGCGGTCCCACTCGATCGCCTCCGCGATCGACGCGGCCACCCGCTCCGCCGAGTGCACCCGGTTCCAGCCACTCTGACTCTCGATGGCCCACACCGCCGCCGGCTTCGTGCGATTCTCCTCGACGAGGCCCGGCGTGTCGGTCGTGGGCGGAAAGTGCACGATCACCCGCACCCCGTGGAGCTTCATCTCCTGCCGCAGGGCCTCGGCGAAGGCCGCGAGGGCGGCCTTGCTCGCCGCGTAGGCGGCGTAGCCGTAGATCGGCACGAGGGCGGCCAACGAGGAGACGAGGCAGATCGCCCCGCCGCGCTGCCGGGCCAGGTCCGGGCCGAAGGTGCGGACCACGTTGACGTGGCCCAGGTAGTTCACGTCGAGCATCCGCCGGTAATCCTCGGGCGGCGCGTCGAACACGCCGGCGGCACGGGCCGCGCCGGACCCGCAGACGAGCACGTCGAGCCCGCCGAGGACCGCGTAGACGGCGTCCCGCGCCCGGGCGACCCCGTCGGTGTCGGCCGTGTCGAAGGCGGCCATGCCGTGCGGCCCCGACGGCACCGGCGGCAGTTCCGTCACCACCCGCTCGAGATCGGCGGCGCCCCGCGCCGCCACGCACACCCGGCCGCCGCGCCGGGCCCCGAGGCAAGCCAGGGCCCGGCCGCTCCCCCGGCTCCCGCCGACGACGAGCACCCGTTTCCCGGCGTAGAAGTCGCCGGCCCGCGCCCGCAGCATCGCCTCACCCCCCGTCGTCCGCCGCCTTCACGAGCATGCATTGCGTGGTGGGCAGCTCGATCACCTGCTCGCGGCGCCCGGCCGTGAACTCCGTGAACGCCTGCCGCACCCCCTCCAGCAGCGAGTAGTCGTGCGACAGGAGGATGCCGCCGGGCACGAGCCTGGGAAAAAACCACTCCAGGCACTGCTTCGTGCTGGTGTACAGATCCAGGTCCAGGTGCACGAAGCAGAACCGCGTGTCGTCGAGCACGCCGCGGATGGAGTCGGGACAGAAGCCCACGTGGTACTCCACGTTGGGGAAGCCGGCCAGGTAGGCGCGGATCGAGTCCAGGCCGCAGGCGTAGCAGCCCTGGGTCTCCACTCCCCGGTCCTCGGCCGTCGGCTCCGGCAGCCCCGCGAACGTGTCGCACACGTGGAGTCGCTTCGCTCCCTTCGCCTCGCAGATCGTCCGCGTCGAACTGCCGGCGTAGACGCCGACCTCGGCGATGTCGCCCTCCAGCTCCCGCATGCCCGCGACGATCGCGTGGATGATGAATTGCTCGTTGCCCGTGATCAGGCTGCGGCGGCCGCGGCGCACGCTGGTGAGCCGCCGCATCACGTCGCGGTCCTTGTGGAAGCCGAGCATGAACAGCTCGGACTCGGCCAGGATGCGGACTCCCCAGCGTTCCAGGAACGAGCCGGCCATCAGTCGCTGGAAGGTCTTGTTCCGCAGCAGCGGCACGGGCGGGCTCCTCGACGGCGGGTCGATCGTCGATCCTGCGTCCGGGTCGGCGGCCTTGCAAACCCGCAGCCAACGCCGCGGTCCGGAGGGTCGCCACGAGGCGGGACATGCCGGGCGTTCAGGCGTTGACGCCGGTTCGGGGGCCGCTTGATGATGCCGCGGTCGGTCGCGCCCGCACGCCCCGGAGCCCACCCGTGTCAGACCTCGTCGTGCAGCCGGTGGAGAGCCGCTCCGACCAGCGGCGGTTCATCCGCCTGCCCTGGGAGATCTACCGCGGCGACCCGCTCTGGGTCCCGCCCCTGATCCACTCCCAGAAGTCCATGCTCGGCTTCCTGCCGCATCCCTTCTACCGTCACGCGGAGGCCCGCTCGTTCCTCGCCCGCCGCGGCGGCACCGACGTGGGCCGCATCACGGCGATCGTCAACCACGCGCACAACGAGCGGCACGGGGAGCGCCGCGGCTTCTTCGGGTTCTTCGAGTGCCGCGACGACGCCGCGGCGGCCCGCAGCCTGTTCGGGGCGGCCCGCGAGTGGCTCGCCGGCCGCGGGATGACCTGCGTCCGCGGTCCCGCGAATCCCTCGCTCAACTCCGAGGCCGGCCTGCTCGTCGACGCGTTCGACAAGCCGCCCACCTTCATGACCACCTACAACCCCCCCTGGTATCCGCGGCTGGTCGAGGACAACGGGTTCGTGAAGGTGCAGGACATGTACGCCTACTGGGGCGAGGTGCCCATGCTGGCCACGCTCGACCCCAAACTCGCCAGCATGCGCGACGCCGTCCTCGAGCGGTTCGGCGTGACGCTGCGCAGGCTCGATCGCAGCCGCTTCGAGGAGGAGGTGCGGCTGTATTTCGAGATCTACAACGGCAGCATGCAGGCCACCTGGGGGTTCGTGCCGTTCAGCGAGGCGGAGATCCTCCAGCTGGCCCGGGAACTGCGGCACCTGATCGTCCGCGATCTCGCCGTCGTGGCCGAGGTGAACGGCAAGCCCGTCGGCACCACCTTCGCCCTGCTCGACTTCAATCCGCGAGTCCGCGCCATCGGCGGCCGGCTGCTGCCGTTCGGCCTGTTTCGCCTCCTCTGGAACAAGCGCGCGATCAAGCACATGCGGCTGGTGACGGCCAACGTGGTTCCGGAGTTCCAGGCCTGGGGCATCGGCCTCGTGCTGCTCGACGCGCTCGTGCCGCCGGTGCTCGACTGGGGCATCCGCGAGGCCGAGTTCTCCTGGATCCTGGAGAGCAATTCGCTGTCGCGCGGGAGCCTCGAGCGCGGGGGCGCCATCCGCACGAAGACCTGGCGGATGTACCAGGACGACCCGCCGCGATGAGCCGTCGCAGCGGCGTTTTTCCCCGTCGAAAAGCCCCGCGCGTTTGACGTCGTGAGGCGGCCGCGGCTAAGGTTCTGGGGCTTCGAGTCCCGTCCGCAGGTGCCCCATGGCCGTTCCCAAGCGACGTCAGTCGAACCAGAAGACCCGGTCCCGGCGGGCCCACGACTTCCTCACGCCCCGGCAGCTCACGTTCTGCCCGACCTGCGGCAAGGCGGTGCCCACGCACCGCGTCTGCGGCACCTGCGGCCACTACAAGGGCCGCGCGGTGCTGAAGACCGAAGAGTAAGGCCGCAAGGAGGCCCTGCGCGTGGCGGACGCCGATCACCCGGACGCATCCGGACCGGCGGTCGTGTTCCCCGGCCAGGGGGCGCAGTCCGTGGGCATGGCCGGCGACTGGGTCGAGTCCTGCCCGGCGGCGGCCGACCTGTTCCATCGCGCCTCGGCCATCCTCGGCTACGACCTGCTCGACCTGTGCCGCTCGGGTCCCGCGGACCGGCTCAACACGACGGCGGTGAGCCAGCCGGCGATCCTCGTCACCAGTCTCGCCGCGCTCGAGGTGCTGCGCGGCCGGCCCGACCATCCCCTGGCCCGCGTGCCGGTGACCGCCGGGCTCTCGCTCGGCGAGTACACGGCGCTGGTGTTCGCGGGGGCGCTGGGCTTCGACGACGCCGTCCGGCTCGTCGACGTGCGCGGCCGGGCGATGCAGGAGTGCGCCGAGACCCGGCCGGGGGCGATGGTGGCGGTGCTGGGACTCGAGCGGGAGCCGGTCGCCGCCCTCTGCGACCGGTGCCGCGGCGACGACGTGCTCGAGGTGGCCAACGTGCTCTGCCCCGGCAACGTGGTCGCGTCGGGCTCCATCGAGGCCTGCCGCCGACTGGAGCGGGCCGCCCCCGGCGCCGGGGCGATCAAGTGCGTGCCGCTGGAGGTCGCCGGCGCCTTCCACACCGTGCTCATGCAGCCGGCGGTGGAGCGGCGGGCCGCGGCCCTCGCGGCCACCGACCTGCGGCCCCCGCGACTCCCGGTGGTGAGCAACGTGGATGCCCGGCCGCACGTCGATCCGGCGGAGATCCGCGAACTCCTGTCGCGGCAGGTCGTGGGTGTTGTCGAATGGAACGCCTCCATGGCATACATCCTCTCCACGGGCGTCGGCTCCCTGTGGGAGATCGGGCCCGGCCGCGTGCTGCGCGGGCTCATGAAGCGGATCGACCGCGGCGTGACCTGCTGCGGCGTGTTCGACTGATCCGCGCCCTTCCGGACGACCCGCACGATGGCAGACGACGCCCCGCCGCCCCGCCGGCTCCGAGTCGATCTCTCCGGGCAGGTGGCGATCGTCACCGGCGCGTCGCAGGGCCTCGGCCGGTCGATCGCCGAGACCCTCGCCGCCAGCGGCGCGGCGGTGGCGCTCGTGGCCCGGTCGGCCGCCAAGCTGGCCGACGTGGCGGCCGCGATCACGGCGGCCGGCGGCCGCGCCGAGGTGTTCGCCTGCGACGTGAAGGACGCGGCGGCCGTCCAGCAGACGGTCGACGACGTGGTGGCGAAGCTCGGCCGGATCGACATCCTCGTCAGCAACGCCGGCGTGAGCCGCGACACCCTCCTGCCCCGGCTGAGCGTGGAGGAAGGGGCGGAGGTGCTCACGACCAACCTCCGCGCGCCGTTTCTCTGCATGCGCGCGGCCAGCCGCCCGATGATGCAGCAGCGCTACGGGCGGATCGGCAACGTGGCGAGCGTCTCCGGGCTGATCGGCAATCCGGGCCAGGCCAACTACTCCGCGTCCAAGGCGGGGCTGGTGGGGCTCACGAAGACCACCGCCAAGGAGCTCGCCGGCCGCAAGATCACGGTCAACGCCGTGGCGCCCGGCTTCATCGCCAGCGACATGACCGCGGCGCTCGGGCCCGCCCTGCTCGACGAGGTGAAGAAGCGGGTGCCCGCCAAGCGGCTCGGCGAGGCCTGGGAGATCGCCGAGGCGGTGCTGTTTCTGGTGGCGCCCTCGTCGGGCTACATCACGGCACAGACGGTCGTGGTCGACGGCGGGCTGATCGGCTGAAACCGGGGAGGACGCCGGGCTGGACACGCCCGGCCGAAAGCGGGTATATCATCGCGGCAAAGCGGGTGACCTGCGGGGCTTTTCCGGCCCCGCGAGCCGCGCGCACGGAGCACACAGCGACTCGCCCCGCGGCGAGCCGTCCAGGAGGATTCAACCGGTGGCATCAGTCCAAGAGCGCGTGATCGACATCGTCGCCTCCCAACTCGGGGTGGCCAAGGAGCAGATCACGCGGGAGACGTCGTTCATCAACGACCTGGGGGCCGAC
>JBJTIV010000162.1:0-2276 GCA_046095145.1 Planctomycetaceae bacterium | reverse complement strand
CTTGCGGTAGGCGTCGGACTGGATCCGCTTCAGGTCCTTGTCGCGCCGGCCCTCGATCTTGGCGGCCTCGCCGGCCCCCTCCGAGCGGAAGCGCTCCGCGATCTGCATCCGCTCGCTCGTCATGCGGTCGTAGATCTTCTCGATCACGCCCGGCTTGTAGTTGATCCGCTTCACGCGCACGTCGAGCAGCTCGATGCCCCAGATGCCCACCTTCTCCTTCGCCGCCGCCAGGATCTCCCGCTCGAGCGCCGCCCGGCCGAAGCGGATCGCCGGCAGCACGCCCAGGGCCCCGCCCCCCTCGGCCACGAGGGCGTCCTTCTCCGGCACGCGGTCCTTGTCGGAGCGGACGAGCTCGATGAGGTCGTGGCGGGCGACCACGTTCCGCGTCTCGCTGCCGATGATGTCGTCGAGCCGCGACATGGCGCTGCGTTCGTCGCGGAGGCTCTGGAAATACTTGAGCGGGTCGACGATCCGCCAGCGGGCGAAGGTGTCGACGACGACGTAGAGCTTGTCGCGGGTGGTCATCTCGCCGGCCGGCCCGTCCCACTCGAGGATCCGCTTCTCGAAGCGGTTGGCGGTCTGCACGAAGGGGAGCTTGAAGTGCAGCCCGGCCCCGGAGTCGTCACCGGCATTGATGGCCCGGCCGATCGGCCGGCCGAACTGCGTGAGCACCACCTGCTCGGTCTGGTCGACCGTGTAGGCGCAGCCGAAGAGCGCCACCGCGAGGAGCGCGGCCGCCAGGCCGCCGGCCGGCGAGACGACGAAGTCGGCGAAGCGGCGGAACCAGAGGACCAGCGGGTGGTTGATGGGCAGCGGGGTCACGGCCGGCCTCCCGCGGCGGCCGCCGGCACGGGGGAGGGCAGGCTCATGAGCGGCAGGAACTGCGAGGCGCCAGAGTCGAGGATCACCTTGCCGCCGAGCCGCGGCAGGATCTTGGCCATCGTCTCGAGATACAGACGCTGCCGCGTGACCTCGGGCGCCTTCTCGTACTGCTCGAGGAGTGCGCGGAACTTCGCCACGTCGCCCTCGGCCTGGTTGACCCGCTCGAGCGCGTAGCCCTCGGCCTCGCGGACCCGCCGCTCGGACTCGCCGCTGGCCCGCGGCACCACCTTGTTGTATTCGCCGTTGGCCTGGTTGATCATCTGCTCGCGCTCCTGCTGGGCGCGGTTGACCTCCTCGAACGACCGCTGCACCGGCGTCGGGGGATGGACGTTCTTGAGCTGCACCTGCTGCACCCGCAGGCCGAGGTGGAGGCTGGAGACGAGGCTCGTGAGCTTCGCGATCGCGTCGTTCTCGATCCCCTGGCGGCCGATCGTGAGCACCTCGTCGACGGTGCGGTCGCCCACCACCTCCCGCATCACGCTCTCGGAGAGGTCGCGGAGCGTCGGGCCCGGCTCGCGGTGGTTGAAGAGGAACTGCTCGGGGTCGTCGATCTCGTACTGCACCACCCACTCGACGTGGGCGGCGTTCAAGTCGCCGGTCACCATGTCGCTCTCGCGGTCGCTCTCGCGGCTCGACTGGTCGAGGTTCGTCGAGCCCGATGTGGCGAAGCCGAACTCCATCTTGAGCTGCCGCTTGACCGGCAGGATCGTCACCGTGTCGATGCCGAAGGGGAGCTTGAATCGCAGGCCCGGGCCGACGGTGCCGACGAACCGGCCGAACCGCTGGATCACGCCCACGCTCTCGGGGCCGACCGTGTAGACGCCGCGGGCGAGGCCCGCCACGAGCAGCGCGAGCACCGCCGCCGCGACGAGCCACTTGAGGGGCAGGCCGGCGGGAAAGGCGGGCAGCGGCGGACGGCGGGGCGTGAAGTCGGGCATGGGCGTGCGCGGGCGCGTGATCCGTACCCTGCAGTCATACCCTCGACCGGGAGCAGAGTCGAATCACCCTTACTTCACGATCGTGAGGTTGCGCGACAACTTCACGTTGTACGGCGTCCGCGTGCCCGGGAAGCTGTTTTTCACCAGCCGGGAATTCGTGCAGAAGCCCTGCGCGAAGACGCCCTGCTGGGAGGCGTTGGCGATCGTGTTGCCCTGGCCGGCCGCAGAGCCGCCGATGGTCACCCCCGTGGCCGAGTTGAGCCGGATGCCCGTGGCGTTCCGGTTGAAGCTGCTGGATCGCACCGTGGTGCCCGTGCTCGTGCCGTTCACGGTGAGGCCGGTGCCGCTGTCCCGCACGACCACGCCGGTGATGCTCGTGCCCGTGTTGTTCGCGAGCCTGATGGCCGTGTCGGCGAAGTTGGCGAAGGCGATGTCCCGTACGATGCTGCCGCTGGC
>JBJTIV010000161.1:0-11367 GCA_046095145.1 Planctomycetaceae bacterium | reverse complement strand
CGGGCGGTGGCCCGGCGGCGGTCGAGGCGGCCCCGCTCGCTGGCGGCGCGGAACTTCAGCCAGTTCATCCGCCGGAAATAAAACTGCTCCTCGTCCTTGGTGAGCAGCCGCGTCTGGTAGAGGCTGGCCAGGTAGGGGGTGAGGCCCTCGCCCCGGGGCGGCTCGGCGTCGGTCCGCTCGAGCGGCACGGCCGCGTCCGCCGGGGGCACGGTCGCCAGCCGCTCGGCGTCGGCCTTGAGGAAGCCGCGACAGGGGATGTAGTCGATGACGCGGGCGAAGAAGGCCTCCCGGCGGGCCTGCAACGCGGACCGCTCCGCGGCGACTTTCGGGGACCCGGACGCCGGACGGGCGGTCCGGCGGGCCTTGGTGGCTGTGGCGATCACGAGACGGCCTCCCTTGCGGCGGGCGACGATGGCGTCGGCCCTCACTGGAAAAACCGCAGCGACCCGCAGGGACTAACGGCCGGTGCGGCCAGTCGGCCGGCGGGGCGGCTGCCGACCGGAAACGGCGGCCCGGCCCCGGAAATCCCCGGGATTTCAGGCCATCCGGCGGAGGTCGCGGAGCCGCGACTCGAGCCCGTCCCGAAACGCGGGATGGGCGATCGAGACCAGCAGCCGGCCGCGTTCGGCGAGCGACCTGCCGTGGAGGTTCACCGCCCCGTGCTCCGTGACCACCCAGTGCACGTGGCCCCGCGTCGTGACCACGCCGGCCCCCGCCTGGAGCTCCGCCACGATCCGCGACACCGTGCCGTCCGCCGCCGTGGACGGCAGCGCGATGATCGGCCGGCCGCCACGGCTCATCGCCGCCCCGCGCATGAAGTCCATCTGGCCGCCGATCCCCGAGTAGATCCGGTGGCCGATCGAGTCGGCGCAGACCTGGCCTGTCAGATCCACCTCCAGCGCCGAGTTGATCGCCACCATCCGCTCGAGCTTGCGGATGGCGTTGGTGTCGTTCGTCCTGTCGCAGGGATGGAACTCGACGAGCAGGTTGTCGTGCACGAAGTCGTAGACCCGCCGCGAGCCGACCACGAAGCTCGTCACGATCCGCCCCGCGCCGATCGCCTTGCAGCGATTGGTGACCACGCCCGCCTCGACCAGGTCCACGACGCCGTCGGAGAACATCTCGGTGTGGATGCCGAGGTCGCGGTGGCCCCGCAGGCGGGCGAGGACCGCGTCGGGAATCGCGCCGATCCCCAGCTGCAGGCAGGCCCGGTCCTCCACGAGCGCGGCCACGTGTTCCCCGATCCGCGCCTCGACCGCGCTCGCGCCGCGGGGCGGGTGCTCGGGCAGCGGCCGGTCGGTCGCGCAACAGGCGGTGATCCGGCGCAGGGGCACGGCCGTGTCGCCGAGCGTCCGCGGCATGCGGGCGTTGACCTCCGCGAGCACGAGCGGCGCGGCGTCCACCGCCGCCCGCGCGGCGTCGCACGAGGTGCCCAGCGAGCAGTGGCCGTGGCGATCCGGCGGCGACACATGCACGAGCGCCGCGTCGAGCCGCACCGCGCCGGAGGTGAAGAGGCCGGGGATGTCGGACAGGAAAATCGGCACGAAGTCGGCCCGGCCCTCGGCCACCGGGCCGCGGAGCCCCGGGCCGGTGAACAGCGACACCGAGCGGAAGCGGCCGGCGTGCTCGGGGGCCGCGAACGGCGTGGGGCCCTCGAGGTGGAGGTGCCAGAGCCGCACGTCGGCCAGGTCCGTGCGCCGGGCGAGGGCCTCGAGCAGCGGCGTGGGCGTGGCCGCCGCCCCGTGCACGAACACGTTCATGCCGCTCTCGAGCCGGGAGACGACGGCGTCGGGGCTTTCCGCTGCGACGGCACCCGGCTGCATGTCGGCCTCCGCGAGTCGGCGGATTGTACGATGTCGGAGCGCGCGGAGCCCGGTCAGGGAGTCGGCCACGTCCAGATGACCAGACACCTCGTCCTCGTCCTCGGCGACCAACTCGACCGCGGCTCGGCCGCATTCGACGGGTTCGAGCGGACGCGCGACCGCGTCTGGCTGGCCGAGGTGGCCGAGGAGTCGACCCACGTCTGGACCCACAAGGCCCGGATCGCGGTGTTCCTGGCCGCAATGCGGCACTTTCGCGACGCGCTCCGCGACGAGCGGATCGACGTCGACTACACGGCGCTCGACGAGCAGGCCGGCAAGGACGAACCTGCCTCGCTCGCGGCGGCCCTGGCGGCGAGCCTGGCCCGCGACCGCACGGCGAACCGGCTCCCGCAGAAGCTCGTGGTGGTCGAGCCGGGCGAGTGGCGGGTGCAGGCGGCGCTCGCGGACGCGGCCCGAGAGGCGGGCCTGCCGCTCGAGATCCGGCCCGACCGGCATTTCTTCAGCTCGCGGGCCGAGTTCGCGGCGCACGCCGCGGGCCGCAAGCAGCTGAGGCTCGAATACTTCTACCGGCCGCTGCGGGAGAGGTTTTCGATCCTCATGGACGACGACGAGCCTGCGGGCGGCCGCTGGAACTTCGACGCGGAGAACCGCGGGGCGTTTCCCAAGGCCGGTCCGGGCGCGCTGCCGCCACCGGTGCGGTTTCCGCCCGACGCGGTGACGCGGGGCGTGATCGACCTCGTGAACCGGCGTTTTTCCGCGCACCCGGGCGGCCTCGCCGACTTCGACTGGCCGGTGACGCCGGCCGATGCCCGGGCCGCGCTCGCCGACTTCGTGGCGCACCGGCTCGCGAACTTCGGGGCCTACCAGGACGCCATGTGGACGGGCGAGCCGTGGCTATGGCACTCGCGGCTCTCGCAGGCGATGAACATGAAGCTGCTCGATCCGCGGGACGTCGTCGCGGCAGCCGAGCGGGCCTACCGGAAGCAGCAGGTGCCGCTGGAGGCGGCGGAGGGCTTCATCCGCCAGGTGCTCGGCTGGCGGGAGTACGTCCGCGGGATCTACTGGCACTTCATGCCCGAGTACGAGTCGCGAAACGCCCTCGGCGCCGACCGTGCCCTGCCGGCCTTCTACTGGTCGGCCGAGACCGAGATGAACTGCCTCAGGGACGCGATCGGGCAGACGCTGCGCTTCGGCTACGCCCACCACATCCAGCGGCTGATGGTGACGGGCCTGTTCGCGCTCCTGGCGGGCATCCGGCCGCAGGACGTGCACCGCTGGTACCTCGCGGTCTACGTGGACGCGGTCGAGTGGGTGGAGCTGCCCAACACGCTGGGCATGAGCCAGTTCGCCGACGGCGGCGTGATGGCCTCGAAGCCCTACTGCGCGACCGGCGCCTACATCGACCGCATGAGCAACGCCTGCCAGGGCTGCCGCTTCGACCCCAAGAAGTCCACGGGCCCCGACGCCTGCCCGTTCACGACCCTCTACTGGGACTTCCTCGCGCGGCATGAAAAACTGCTCGCCCGCAACCAGCGGATGACGATGCAACTCAAGAACCTCGGCCGCAAGGACGCCGCCGAACTGCGGACGATCCGCCGCCAGGCCGACACCTTCCGCGACGGGCTTGGGTGATCGCGGGCCGCCGGCTTGGCCGATCGCGGGGCTCGGGGCTGCCCACACCCTCTCGCCGGACGCTCGCTACGGTCATCCTGACCTGCGCTCGCTCGGAGACGTCTACGCTCTCGCCCTCCGGGCTTCGCTTGCCGTCTACGCCGTCTCGAGGGGATGGGCAGCCCCTCGCGAATGCCGTCTTGCGGAGCGGTCCGATGCAGACCCGTGAGGGCGCGCCTCACGGCGTCGGCAGGATCTCGATCGGCGGCTGGACGATCACCGACGGCGGATTCGGCGTGGGAGCCGGAGGTGTCGCCGGGGCCGGTGGGGGTGCCGATGGCGGCATCGGCGTGGGCGGCGGCACGGGGACGGGCGGCGCCTGCGGCACCACGGTCAGGGGGACCGGGTCCGCGGCTGGGGCCGGCACGACGACCGTCTCGCGCACCACCTGCGTGACGACCGGGGCGACGGCCGGCGCGGCGATGAGTGCCGTCGCGGGCACGATGGCCAGCCGGCGCGGCGCGAGCAGCCGCGGCGCGGGCACGATCGCGGCCACGGGAGCCGGGGTGACCGCGGCGGGCGCCGGCACCAGGCCCGGAACCACACTCGGCACCACTCCCGGCACCACGGCCGGCACCGGGGCGAGCACCGTGCCGCGGGGCGGCACGACGACGATCCGGTTGGGCCGCACCACGATCTTGCCGGTGCGGGGGCGGGCCTCCGCGGCGGCCGGCACGAAACACAGGGCCACGAGCACGAGCCCGCCGATCCGGCGGGGCCACGAACGGGTCTGACGCACGTCGTTCATCTTCGGTCTGGAACTCCTTCTCCACGAGGGGCGGCTCCGGCGGCCGGGCCGAAACCCGAGTATCGCGGCGGCCGCCGGAAATCGCGAGCAGTTGCTACGCGACCACCGCCCGCGCGGTTCGGCTGTCGCCCGGGGAGGCATTTTGCCTAGATTGAAGGCGTTGGATCCTCCGGCCGCCCGCCCGTCCGCCGATGACGTCGTATCACCTCACCCACCTCCGGCAGCTCGAGGCCGAGAGCATCCACATCATCCGCGAGGTGGCGGCCGAGTTCGAAAACCCGGTGATGCTCTACTCCATCGGGAAGGACTCGGCGGTGATGGTCCGCCTGGCGGAGAAGGCCTTTTTCCCGGCCAAGCCGCCGTTTCCGCTGCTCCACGTCGACACGACGTGGAAGTTCCGTGACATGTACAGGCTCCGCGACGACTACGTCGCGAAGGAGCTCGGCTTCAAGCTGCTCGTCCACACCAACGAGGAGGGCCGCAAGGCGGGCGTCAACCCGATCACCCACGGCAGCAAGGTCCACACCGACGTCATGAAGACGCAGGCCCTGCGGCAGGCGCTCGACAAGCATCGCTTCGACGCCGCCTTCGGCGGGGCCCGCCGCGACGAGGAGAAATCTCGGGCCAAGGAGCGGGTGTTCTCCTTCCGCGACGAGTTCCACCGCTGGGACCCGAAGAACCAGCGGCCGGAGCTCTGGAACCTCTACAACACGAAGGTGAAGAAGCACGAGAGCATCCGCGTGTTTCCGCTCTCGAACTGGACCGAGCTCGACGTCTGGCAGTACATCCACCTCGAGAACATCCCGATCGTGCCGCTCTACTTCGCGGCCGAGCGGCCCATCGTGTGGCGCGACGGCGTGATGATCATGGTGGACGACGACCGGCTGCCGCTGAACCCCGGCGAACAGCCCGAGTTGCGCCGCGTGCGGTTCCGCACGCTCGGCTGCTATCCGCTCTCGGGCGCGGTCGACTCGAACGCCACCACGCTCCCCGAGATCATCCAGGAGATGCTGCTCACCACCTTCTCCGAGCGGCAGGGCCGGCTCATCGACACCGACGAGGCGGGCTCGATGGAGAAGAAGAAGCGCGAGGGCTACTTTTAGGCCATGTCGCACCAGTCCGCCCTCATCGCCACCAACATCGACGAGTACCTCGCGCAGCACGAGCGGAAGGAGCTGCTGCGCTTCATCACCTGCGGCAGCGTCGACGACGGGAAGAGCACGCTCATCGGGCGGCTGTTCTACGAGTCGAAGATGATCTACGAGGACCAGCTGGCCGCGATCCGCAAGGATTCCACCCGCTATGGCACCACCGGCGAGGAGGTCGACCTCGCCCTGTTCACCGACGGCCTCGAGGACGAGCGGCAGCAGGGGATCACGATCGACGTCGCCTACCGCTACTTCTCCACCGACAAGCGGAAGTTCATCATCGCCGACACCCCCGGCCACGAGCAGTACACGCGGAACATGGCCACGGGGGCCTCGACGGCCGACCTGGCGATCATCCTCGTCGACGCCCGCCACGGCGTCCTGCCGCAGACGAAGCGGCATTCGTTCATCGTGTCGCTCTTGGGCATCCGCCACATCGTGGTGGCGATCAACAAGATGGACATCGTGGGCTACGACCGGGCCGTGTTCGAGCGGATCCGCGGCGACTACGCCGACTTCGCCGGCCGGCTCGAATTGCCCGACGTGCACTTCATGCCGATCTCGGCGCTCAAGGGGGACAACGTCGTCGCGCAGAGCGCGAACATGCCCTGGTACACGGGCACGCCGCTGATGCCGCTCCTGGAGACCGTCTACATCGGCTCCGACCGCAACATGGAGGACTTCCGCTTCCCGGTGCAGCTCGTGCTCCGGCCGAACCTCGACTTCCGCGGCTTCGCCGGCACCGTGGCTTCCGGCATCATCCGCCGGGGCGACGAGGTGATGTCGCTGCCGTCGCGTAAGCGGAGCCGCGTGAAGGGCATCGTGACCTTCGACGGCGAGCTGGAGGAGGCCTTCGCGCCGCAGTCGGTCACGCTCACCCTCGAGGACGAGATCGATTCGAGCCGCGGCGACATGCTCGTGCGGCCCGGGAACGTGCCCAAGGTCGACCACCGCTTCGACGCCACGGTCGTGTGGATGGCCGAGGAGCCGCTCGTGCCCGGCAAGCAGTATCTCTTCAAGCAGACGACGAAGGTCGCGCCCGGCGCCGTGAGCACCCTCCGCTACCGCGTGGACGTCAACACGCTCCACCGCCAGCCGGCGCCGGCGCTGGCCCTCAACGAGATCGGCCGCTGCTCGATCACGCTGACCGCGCCGATCGCCTTCGATGCCTATCGTCGCAACCGGGCCACGGGCGGCTTCATCATGATCGACCGGCTCACCAACGCCACGGTGGCCGCCGGCATGATCCTCGACCGGGAGCCCGAGGACGGCCGCAAGGATCACTGGGACGACGAGGCCGCCGCCACGAATCTCCACGCGACCGCCAGCGCCGTGACGCCCGCGGAGCGGTCGGCCCGGTTCGGCCAGGAGCCCGTGACGGTGCTGCTCACCGGGCTCACCGGCTCCGGCAAGACCACGCTCGCGCGGGCCGTGGAGCGGCGGCTCTTCGATTTGGGCCGGGCGGTCGCCGTGCTCGACGGGCAGGAGATGCGGCTGGGGATCAGCCGCGATCTCGGGTTCTCGGCCGACGAGCGGAGCGAGAACCTGCGGCGCAGCGTCGAGGTGGCGCGGCTCTTCAACGACGCCGGCCTGGTCGTGCTGGCCGCCTTCCTCGCCCCCGACGAGGCCGTGCGGCAGAAGGCGGCCGACCGCGTGGGCCGCGAGCGGTTCCTCGTCGTCCACCTGTCGGCGCCGCTCGACGTGTGCCGCTCCCGCGATACCGACGGCCACTACGCCCTGGCCGACGCGGGCCAGATCGCGAATTTTCCGGGCGTGTCGGCGGCCTACGAGCCGCCCGCGAAGCCCGACCTCGTGGTGCCCACGCACGAGTGGCCCGTGGGCCGCTGCGTGGACGCGATCGTGGGTCTGCTCGAGGCCCGCGGCGCGATGTGACGCGTCACTCGCACTTGCTGCAACGGCCGCGGAGCGTGATGTCGGTGACGGTGCCGATGCCGCGCGGGGCCGACTTCGTCCGGCGGGCTTCAGCCGCCTTCGGGATCACCACCCGCACGCCGTCGAGGCAGAGCACGTCGCCGCAGGCGTCGCAGAGGAAGTGCGGGTGGGCCACGTCGTGGCCGTGCGCGTCTGGTCGGGCGAGCTCGAACCGCGCCGCCTGGTCGCCCACGTCCACGCGGCTCACGAGCCGGCGGTCGTGGAGGTCGTGGAGGTTGCGGTAGATCGTGGCCCGGTCGAATCCCCGGCCGGCGAGCGCCGCGTGGATCTCCGCGTGGGTGCTCGGCCCCCGCGACTCGGCGAGCTGCTGGAGCACCGCCAGCCGCGCGGGCGTGCACTTGAGCCCTGCCCGGCGGACCGTCGCCCGCAGGTCGGTCAGTCGCGTCGCGCGGGTGGAGGAGGTGGTTTTCGCCATGGCGGCAGCCGCCGTGCGGCATCTCACAGGCGGTCGGCGGACGAGCGGCGCCGCCGCCGGGTAGCGATCCCGGCGGCGGTGAACGCCACGGCCGAGAGCCACGTCGCCGGCTCGGGCACGTAGGCAATGTTTGAGTCGACCCACGATTCCGCCAGACCGTGCGCGGCCTCGAAGGCCTCGAGATCGGCGAACTGCGGCGCCAGGGCGAGCGGGTCGAGGGCGCCGAAGACGTAGTAGATGGGATCCGACGAGGTGTAGCCCGTCATGCTGAGCTGCAGGGCATACAGGTAAAAACCCTGATCGGGAGCCGCCCCGTCCTTGGCGATCGAGGCGAACAGATGCGTGTGCACGGTGCCGCCGGTGCCGGTGTTCTGGATGGTGCTGCCGCTCTGCACGCCGCTCGACGTGCCGGAGATCGACCTCGTCCAGCCGCTCCCGCCCGGCTTCGTGAGGCCGAGCACCACATTGCCACCGACGGGCGCGAAGCCCACCTCGCCCTCGCCGTTCCAGAAGAACAGGTTTCGCGTCGTCGCGCCGACCGTGATCGGCTGGAAGGTGAAGGTCAGGGGCGTGGCGCCGGCGAGCGCCGTGTAGACGCCCGCGGGCGTCATGGCGGCGCCGTTGAGGAACGCCTGGTCGCCCGCCCGGAATCCTGGTTCACCGGGCGCCTCGCCCTCGAAGGGCAGCGTCGTGCCCGACCCCACCACCTCGCCGCCGAACACCCGCATCTGCTCGGCGGGCACGATCGCGGTGAGGGCGCCGTCGTCGTAGCCGCCGATGAGGAGCTTCGAGCCCGGGCCGGTGCTCGTGACGAAGGTGTCGTAATGGACTTCCGCGGCTCCGGCGACCGTCGTCGTGGCCAGTGTGAAGGCAAGCATGATCCGGACATGCATGATCCGGACAGGCCAGGCTCGGGTCGTCATGAGCGTCTCCTCGTGATGAAGATCAGGATGGGAAAAAATGGGTATCGCGAATCACTTCGGCCGGCAGAAGTTGTCGGCCGGCTGTTGCGTGGCCGCCCACTCGCCGAAGGTGGCGTCGGGCACCAGCTCGACGTGCCAATCCGCGTAGACGAGATGCGCGCCGCCGGCGTGCCGGTCGATCGAGACGTCGGCCTTGATCCTGTCGAGCACCTGGCGACGGGCGACCGTCATGGTCGTGAACCAGGCGTAGTTGTGCACGTGGTCGCTGTCGATGGTGGCCGGCTTGTGGTCGGCCAATTCGAACAGGGCCACGGTCTTCGATGCGGCCTGCACCTTGTTGAGGTTGGTCACGCCGTCGGTGGGCTCGCTCGTGAGGTAGGCGTTCATCACGTAGCTCGACATCCGCGCCCGCAGCCGCTCCGTCGCCCGCGTGTCGTCGGGGCAGATGCGGACGGCGTCGACGCTCTCCATGAAGGGCGCGACCGTGTAGACCCACGACAGGCTCTCGTCCTCCTCCTCGTTGTGCGACGTGTAGGGAAAGCGTCCCCGGTGCGCGTCGCAGAACAGGCCCATCGCCAGGCCGACCTGCCGCATGTTGCTCCCGCACTGCGTCCGCCGGGCAGCGGCCCGCGCGCTCTGGACCGCCGGCAAGAGCAGGCCGACGAGCACGCCGATGATGGCGATCACGACCAACAGCTCCACGTGGGTGAAACCGCGGGGCCGGAGGGATCGGGGCATGATGCACCTGGAACGCAACAGCGACTGTGTCGCATTTGTAACCAGCACCACGGCCGTGTCAAGCCGCGGGCGACCTGACGATCCCGACAGTGCCCCCGGACGGGGTGGCCGGTCCCGGCCCGCCGGTGGCGGCGGTCGCGGCAGGGGCGTACAACGTGCGGGGCCGCGGCCGTGGGCCGCGTCACGCCGCCGGAGAGCCTGACCGTGGACGAGTTCGTCGAGCCCCTGGGGATGCGGGTGCTGATCCGCAAGGACGAGAGCCGCACCACGACCCGGGGCGGCATCGTGCTCCCGGACCAGGCCGAGATCCCCACGATCACCGGGCGGGTCGTGGAGGTGAGCCTGCCGGTCGAGCGGGACGCCGACTTCCCCATCGAGAAGTACGACAAGGTGCTCTTCCACCCGAAGAACTCGATCCCGGTCGACTTCGAGCCCGACAACCTGCTCTACGTGGTGCCGATCGAGGACGTGGTGGCCGTGTTCCGCAAGACCGACGCCAGCCGACCGCGACGCCGCAAGGCCGAGCCGGGCGGGGAGACCTGACCGGCGACGTCAGGCGGCGACGGCGGGCTGACGCTCGTGGTGCGGCGTGGCCCGCAGGAGCACGCAGCCCCGCAGGGCCTCCGGCCGGCCCGGCGCGCCGACGGCGGCGGTGGGGCAGGCGACGAGCCCCCGGAGTCGGCCCCAGGTCTCGTGGAGCGCGTGGGGCACCGAGCAGGCGCTCACGTTGCCGGTGCGGCGGGCGAGGCCGTTGACCAGTTCACCGCCGATGCCGTGCGTCTCGAGCTGCATGCCGAGGAAGCGCACGATCCCCGCGCCGGCCTGGTGCGGCACGACGAAGTCCACGTCGGTGCCGGAGAGCCCCGCCGCGGCGAGCGCGGCCGAGACCGCGTCGGCCATGGCCCGCGGGGCGATCTCGGCGATCGCCATGCCGTCGATCGAATAGACGAGCCGCTCGGCCGCATGGTCGCGGCCGCCGTCCGCCACGGGAACGGGCAGGTCGCGGCGCACGTGGAAATCACAGGCCGACTTATCCAGGGGCACCTTCTCGGCGCGCGCCTGGAGGATCTCGAAGTGCGCGGGATGGCGGCGGCTGGCCAGGGGCGCCACGAGCGTGGCCGAGGCCATGTCGCCAAAGAGGCCGGCGGTCTGGCTGCACGAGTAGTCGGTGATCCGGCTGATCCGCGTGGCCACGACGACGAGCAGAAAGTCCTCGGTGTCGAGCTTCAGCCGCGGCGCCCAGCGTCGGCGCACGAGATCCAGGGCGCGGCTGTAGCCGCAGCAGAACCAGTTGAGCCCCAGCGTGCGGCAGCGGCCGGCGCCCAGGAGCCGGGCGAGCTTCCGCGCGGCGCGGCCCGGCCGCTCGTCGGCGACGCGGTCGGGGGGCAGGCTACGGCGGGCCACCGACGCGGGCACGAAGGACGGCGAGACGAACGCGAGCCCCCGGCACCGCGCCAGGTCGCAGCCGGTCTCGCGCTGCAGCCGGCGGACGGCCTCGAGGCCCATCGTCACCTCGTCGTCGACCGACACCCGCCGGGCCTCGATGCCGGTGTGGTGCGAGAACTTCCGCGGCAGCGTGTCGCCGAACCAGCCGTTGCCGAGCTCCCAGCCGGGCTGCTGGATGGCGATGGCGGCGATGCCGAGGGGAAGCGGGGCGGGGGATGCCATGCAGAGGTGGCTCGCGGGCGGCCGCGGCGATCGAGAGCCACGGGGGCGGGATCATGACGACCGCCGGCCGGCGAAGCCACGGCAAAACGGCTGGCGAAAACCGCCCGGGACCGGGCCGGCGTGGACTGGAACCAGAACACCCCCGCGTCAGCCCGGTCCCGGGCGGTTTTCACCTGCCGTTTTTCCGTGGCGTCGCCGGCCGGCGGTCGTCATGCTCCCGCCCCCGTGGCGCTGGATCGCCGCGGCCGCCCCCCCGCCCCCGCTGCAAGGCATCCCCCGC
>JBJTIV010000160.1:0-3723 GCA_046095145.1 Planctomycetaceae bacterium | reverse complement strand
CCGCGCGCTCGCGGAGCCGCTCCGAGCCGAAGTCGCGCAGCCCCGACCGCATTCGCAGGTAGTTCCCGGCCCGCCCCGGGGCCAGGATGGCCACGGCCGGCAGGATGCCGAGCAGGAGCAGTCGGGTGCGGATGCCGAGTGCGGGGAGTCGCATGGAGGCCGGGGGCCGGGGCGCGGGAAACCGTGAAAATCCTAGGTTACCCTCGCCGTCGTCGGGGGCCGCCCGGGCGGCACAAAACCGGCGCACGCCGTATAAACGGATGCGTTTTCCTCCTCCCTCGCACCGCGTCGGCGATCCATGGACTGGCACCTGCAGACCTGCGACGCGCTCCTCTTCGACTGTGACGGCACGCTCGCCGACACCATGCCGGCCCATTACCGGGCCTGGCAGCGGGTGACCGGCCTGCACGGCATCGAGTTCGACGAGGAGCGTTTCTACGGCCTCGCCGGCCGCCCCACCCGCGACATCGTGGCCACCCTGGCCGCGGGCGCCGGGCTCGCCATCGACGTGGAACAGGCCGCGGTGCTCAAGGAGGAGTCGTTCCTGGCGGAGCTCCACTCGGTGCGGGCGATCGACCCGGTGGTCGACGTGGTCCGCCGGGCGCGGGGCCGCGTGCCGACGGCCGGGGTCACCGGCGGCTACCGGCGGGTGTGCCTCAAGACCCTGGCCCATCTCGGGATCGCCGAGGCCTTCGACACGATCGTCGCGAGCGAAGACACGGCCCGCCACAAGCCCGATCCGGAGCCCTTTCTGGAAGCGGCCCGCCGGCTGGGCGCGAGGCCCGAGCGGTGCGTGGTGTGGGAGGACGGCGACCTCGGCATCGAAGCGGCCCGCCGCGCGGGCATGCACTGGATCGACGTGCGGTCCTTCCACGATCCGGCACAGGGCCTGCGATGACTCGGGCCCCCGTCACGCTCGACGACGTCCGCGCCGCCCACGAGCGGATCCGCTCCGGCATCGAGCACACTCCCTGCCCGGCGAGCCTGCCGCTCTCGGAGCTCACCGGCGCGCGCGTGGCCTGCAAGCTCGAGCTCATGCAGCGCACCGGCAGCTTCAAGGAGCGGGGCGCCCGCAACGCGCTCTTGCTGCTGTCGCCGCAGCAAAAGGCCCGCGGCGTGATCGCCGCGTCGGCCGGCAACCACGCGCTGGGCCTGGCCTGGCACGGCCGCCTGCTCGGCATCCCGGTGACGGTGGTGATGCCGCGGTTCGCACCGCTCGTCAAGGTTGCCACGTGCCGGCGGTTCGGGGCCACCGTGATCCTCGAGGGCGAGACCTTCGAGGACGCCCGCCGCCGCGCCGTCGAGATCGCGGCCGCCGAGGGCCTGGAACGCATCCACGGCTTCGACGATCCGCGGGTGATCGCGGGGCAGGGCACGGTGGCGCTCGAGATCCTCGCCGACGTGCCCGACCTCGAGGCCGTGGTGGTGCCCACCGGCGGGGCCGGGCTGCTCGCGGGCGTGGGCGTGGTGCTGCGGGCGCTCAAGCCCGACGTGAAGATCGTGGCCGTCGACGCCGCGGCGGCGCCGAGCTTCTCGGTGTCGCTCGCCGCCGGTCGGCCGGTGGCCGTGCCGATCCGGCCCACGCTCGCCGACGGCCTGGCCGTGGGGCGGGTGGGCGACGTGTCGTTTCCGCTGGCCGCCCGGGCCGTGGACCGCGTGGTGACGGTGGGCGAGGACGCGCTGGCGCTGGCGGTGGTGCGGCTCCTGGAACTGGAGAAGACCGTCGTCGAGGGGGCCGGGGCCGCGGCGCTGGCGGCGCTGCTCGGCGAAGAGTGCCGCGACCTCGCCGGCCGGCGGGTGGTGCTCCTGCTGTGCGGCGGCAACATCGACCTCACGAGCCTCGACCGCGTGATCGACCACGGCCTGGCCGCCGACGGCCGCCGCTGGCGGTTCATCACCCGGATCAGCGACCGGCCCGGCGGCATGGCCCGGCTGGCGGCGGCGTTCGCCGCCGCGGGGGCGAGCGTGCGGGAGATCCTCCACGACCGGGCGTTTTCCGGGCCCGACGTGTTTTCGATCGCGGTGGAGGTGACCGTGGAGACGAGCGACCGGGACCACGCCGCGGCCCTCCTGGCCCGGCTCCGCGACGAGGGCTTCGAGGTCACGGCCGTCGCCCCGCCCGCCTGACTGAACAGCCTGCCGCAGCGGCCCGGGGCGACGCGGTCGGCCTGGCAAACCCTGCGGGTCGCAGGGGTCGTGCGGCCGCGAGAGTTCGCCTTGGCCGCCCACACCGCACAGTGCCGATTCATCACGGTGCGGCCCTGGCCGGGAGCCGCCTGACGACGGGAGCGTCGGTCATGATCACTCATCACAGCGGCCTGCTCGTGGCGTCGCCGCGTCCCGCGGCGGTCACCGCCGAGGCCGGGCAGGAGCGGGAGCGGCTGCGCCGCGAATTGCTCCGCAGGATCATGGATCGCGAAGCCCGCCGTCGAGCCCTGCGGGCGGCGGCCCGCTGACATCCGCCGGCCCGGCGCGGCCGGGCAGGAGACGACCATGCGACGCGCGTGCCACGCGGTGCTGCTGGCCCTGGCGTGCATCGCCGGCGTGCCGGGCTCGGCCCGGGCGGACGGCGTCTTCGCAGGCTGGGGACTCTCGGGCGCGCCGGATGCCGCCTGGGATCCCGCCGCATTCGCCGACTACATGCTCACGGGGCAGCCGCCCCACCCGGCCCTGGCGCGGATCATCGCGCCCGAGGGCGAGGGCACGTCGATGGGCTCGGGCGTGCTCGTCGACGTCAACGCCAGCCAGGGACTCGTGCTCACCAACTGGCACGTCGTCCGAGGCGCGAAGTCGGCGGTGCTCGTGCAGTTCCCCGACGGCTTCCAGTCGGCGGGCACGGTCGTGCGGGTGGACGAGGCCTGGGACCTCGCGGCGGTCGTGATCTGGAAGCCGACGGCGGCGCCCGTGTCGCTGGCCGGCGCCGATCCGGTGCCCGGCGAGCTGCTCACGATCGCCGGCTTCGGCCGCGGCGCCTACCGCGAACAGACTGGTCAGTGCACCGAGTATCTCTCGCCAGGTGAAGGCCATCCGAAGGAGTTCGTGGAACTCGAGGCCAGGGCCCGCCAGGGTGACTCCGGCGGCGCGATCTTCAACGAGCGCCGCGAGCTGGCGGGCGTGCTTTTCGGCCAGGCCGAGGGCCGCACGATCGGCAGCTGCTCGAGCCGCGTGCGCGCCTTCCTGGCGAGCGCCGGCTCCAGCGGGTTCACGCCCCTGACGCCGGCCGCCTACGCCGCGGCCCGGGCGGTGGAGCCCGCCGCGCCCGAGGAGTCGCAGACCGCGGCGGTGGTGCTGGCCGGCGCCTCGGCCGACGAGTCGATCCAGCGATCCATGCACGTGCCGGTGGCGGTGGTCGCCCCGCCGCACCTGCCGGCTGCGCCGCAGACCGACGCCTGGGGACAGTTCACCCAGTCCGCAGGCCCCACGGCGCTGCGGATGGCGCGGGTGGCGGCCTCCGACGGCCAGATGCTGCTCACCGCCGCCGGCGGGATGGCGCTGGTCGTGCTCGGCCTGCGGGTGCTGTGCGGCGGCCGCCGCCGCGAGGCGTGAGCCACGCGGCCCGCGCCGTCACGGCTTCGGCGTACGCGTCACGGTGGCCTTGGTGATCGTCACCGGCTCGACGGGCCGGTCGCCGGGGCCGGTGCGCACGTCGCCGATCGCCTTGACGACCGCCAGGCTTTCCGCGTCGGCCGTGCGGCCGAAGGCGGTGTACTGCCGGTCCAGGTG
>JBJTIV010000159.1:0-2894 GCA_046095145.1 Planctomycetaceae bacterium | reverse complement strand
CTACAACTACTCGGGCGACGTGAACTCGACCGACATCTCGCTGCTCAACGGCACGGGGCTCTACGGCACGCCGTCGTATCTGCCCGCGGCGAGCCTGGGGGCGCTCGGTGGGGTGGGCGTGCCCGTGATGGCCAGCGTGCCCGAGCCGGGCACGTGGCCGCTGGCGCTCGTGGGCCTGGCGGGGCTGGCCGCGGCGGGCCGAGGACGGTCCGGTCGCCCGCGGGATTGATCACGGCCTCTCGTACGAAGGATGAGTGCCATGACGCGTCGACTTCTGCTGGGAGCCGCGGTCGCCCTGCTGCTCGCGCTGGGCCCGGCTCACGCCCAGGTGCTGTACAGCGAGAATTTCGAGAGTGGCACCGCGGCTTCAGCCTGGACTGTTTCACAGGTCGGCAACGCCAATCTCGCGGATTTCAACTTCGACTACGCAACCGTGGGGATTCCGGCCGCTCCCAATGGCACCGGCACGAAGGGCCTGCGCTTCGACGTCAACACCCTCGCCGGCAGCGGCGCGATCAGCGCCATCATGGCGTTTCCCAACGGGCAGAATTTCAGCGGCAACCACACGCTGGCGTTCGACCTCTGGTTCAACGTCGTCGGCACGGCCGCCACGACCGAGTTCGGCATCTTCGGCCTGAATCACACGTCCACGGCGATCCGGGCTCCGGTCAACAGCAATCCGAGCATTGGTCCGAGCGACAACGGGATCGACTTCGCGATGACCAACGAGAACAACGCGGTTCGGGACATCCGTGCGTATGTGAACGGCACCGAGCGAACGGGCACCTCCGGTGGGTATGCGTCGAACTACACGACGGTCACCACGACGACCAGCACGAGCGGGGTCGTCACGACGACCACGAACAACCTGATGCAGGAATCGGCGCCGGCTCCCTACTCGTTCGGGTACCTCCCGGTGGCCTACGGGACGGCGAGCGTGATGCCGGGCAACCAGTGGCTGCGCATCGGCGTGAGCGCCTACTCCGGCACCACCGTCTTTCAGGTCAACGGCCAGACGTGGGCCCGCACCACGACGCCGATTGGCTCCGGCAACATCATGCTCGGCTCCATGGACCTGTTCCCTTCCGTGGCGACCGTGCCGATCTTCGGCCTGTACGACAACGTGAGCGTGTCGGTGGCAGAGCCGCTCGCCACGCAGCTCACGTGGACGCCCGACGGCGCCAGTGCCGGCGGGTCCGGCACCTGGGCGAACCTGGGCCGGCAGTGGATCGGCAGCGGCACGACGCCGACGACGTGGGACTGGTCGTTGCCGGCCAAGTTTCAGGGCCCGCCGGGCACGGTCACGATCGACGGCGCGGTCACCAGCGGCGCGGGCCTCGAGTTTCTCAGCGACGGGTACGTCGTGACGGGCGGCACGATGTTCCTCGGATCGTACTCGCCGGGCATCAATGCGAGTTTCAACACGAATGCCGTGGCCCGGGTCACGGTGGCCCCGGGCGCGACCGCGCGGATCGAGTCGCGGATTCGTGGCACCCGCGGTGTCACGAAACTGGGCGAGGGCACGCTCGTGCTGAGCAACGCCTCCAACCCGGTGGACGGCACGTCCTTCGTCCAGCAGGGCGTGTTGCGACTCGAGCAGCCCGCACTCTCCCAGAGCCCGGTGGTCGTCTCCGAAGGGGCGGTGTTCGACGTGACGCCCGTGGGGACGGCTGGGAGTCCGTATGCGATCGGCAGGCTCAACGGTCTCGGCGGCTCCGGTACGGTCGCCGGCAGCATCGTCGTCAGCGCCAGCGGACAGCTGCAGCCCGGCATGAGCCCGGGCAACCTCACCGTCACCGAAAACGTCACGTTCGGCTCGGAAGGCATCTACAACTGGCAGATGCTCAATGCCACGGGAGCGGCCGGCTCGACTAACGGCTGGGATCTCCTCACGATCGGTGGCGTCCTCGACATCGATGTCATCCCGGGCCTGGTGCCGCCCTTCCGGATCAACCTGTGGAGCCTCTCGAGCACGGGGCCCGACGTGAGCGGCTCCGCGGCCAACTTCAGCCCCACGCAGAGCTACACCTGGAAGATCGCCACGGCGGCCGGCGGGATCACGAACTTCGCGGCCGACAAGTTCGTGATCAATGTCTCCGCGACCAACGGCACGGGCGGGTTCGCGAATTCCCTCTCCGGCGGCACGTTCAGCGTGGCGCAGGATGGCAACGACCTGAATCTCGTGTTCACGTCGACCTTCGCACCGGGCCCCGATCCCAATCCCACCACGCTCACCTGGTACGGCGACGGCGTGAACCCGGGCGGCGGCGGCACGTGGACGACGACGGGCAACACCTGGTTCGACGGCACGACCGTGCGGAGTTGGGTGCCGGGCGCCAAGGCGATCTTCAGCGGCACCGGCGGCACGGTGACCCTGGGCTCCGGGCTCTCCGCCAACGGGGGCCTCCAGTTCACCTCCACGGGCTACACGCTCACCGGGGCGGGCCTGGTGCTCGGCGGCACCTCCAACGGCGTGGAGGTGGGCAGCGGCTTGAGCGCCACGGTCGCGGCCGTGCTCTCGGGCTCCGGGGGCTTGGTGAAGACGGGCGCAGGCGCGCTCTCCCTGGGCTCGGCCAACACGCTCACGGGCACGGCGAGCATCAACCAGGGCGTCCTGCGGGTGACCAACGGTGGGGCGCTCCAGTCCATGCCGATCCTCGTGCAGACCGGCGGCACGCTGGCGCTGCCCACGGCCACCCGCCTGGTGCTCTCGGCGACGAGCCTGACGGTGGATCAGGCCACGGGCGGCACGGTGGACATCGGGAAAGGCCGGATCGACATCGCCACGGGGGCCACGGAGGCGGACCTGCGGGCCGACCTGATCGCGGGCCGGACGGCGGCGGGGACGTTCTCGGGCACCAGCGGCATCATGACGACCGGCGGGAAGGCGTCTG
>JBJTIV010000158.1:0-9623 GCA_046095145.1 Planctomycetaceae bacterium | reverse complement strand
CCGGGGAAGCGGCAAGGACCTCTCCTACTTCGACGACGTCACGCGGGAGCGGTTCGTTCCCCACGTGATCGAGCCGTCAGCCGGAGCCGACCGGGCCGTCCTCGTCGGGCACCTCGTCCTCGTGGTAGGCGTCGCAGAGGAAGGCGAGCGTGGCGCGGTCGGCGCCCGCCGACGGCTCGATCACGTGCGGCACGTAGCGCTCGCGCGTGACGTCGTCGAAGTAGGAGAGGTCCTTGCCGCTCCCCTTGTGCCGCGGTTTTCCATCCGGGCCGGTTTCCACGACGAGCTCGCCATCCTTGCGGACGAGCTTGCCCTCCATGTGGCTGCGGAGGTCGAAGTCGCCGCGGTGGGCGATGCCCTCGAGTTCGCCGAACTCGCCGGGCGCGAGGAACGGGAAGGCGTACTCGATGTCGGCCGTGCCGACGGAATAGTGCGAGAGTTCCTCGGCATGGTGCTCGCGGAGCTGGAGTTTGCCTTCCGTGAGCCCGAGGTCGAGGTACCACTTCCAGCGGCGGTCGCGCCAGTAGCGGTACCAGGCCGCCGAGTCGGCCGGCCGGCAGAAGAACTCGATCTCCATCTGCTCGAACTCGCGGGAGCGGAAGGTGAAGTTCCGCGGCGTGATCTCGTTGCGGAAGCTCTTGCCCACCTGGGCGATGCCGAAGGGCACGCGGACCCGCGACGTGTCGAGCACGTTCTTGAAGTTCACGAAGATGCCCTGCGCGGTCTCGGGCCGGAGGAAGGCCCGGTCGTCGGCATCGCCGGCGAGCGCCCCGATCCGCGTCTCGAACATGAGGTTGAACTCGCGGGGCTCGGTGAGCGAGCCGGGGGCGGCGGCGTCGGGACCGAGCACGTCGGCCGAAGGCACGCCCGCCGCGAGCGCCGCCGGCAGCGGCTGGAGATCGCCCGTCCACTCGATCTCGTCCACCTGCTTGGCCCGCAGCCCGAAGAATTTCTGGGCCCGGGCGACCGTCTCCGGCGCCGCCTCGTCACCGGAGGCCTCGGTGGTGACGAACACCTTCCTGCCGCGGTGGGCGGCCCAGCGGCCCTGCAGGTGGTCGTAGCGGTAGCGCCGCTTCGACTCCCGGCAGTCGATCATCCAGTCGTGGAACAGGTCGAAGTGGCCCGAGCACTTCCAGACCTGCGGGTGCATGATGATCGTGCAGTCGAGGCCCGCCATCTCGTATTCCGAGGGCGCTCCGGCCACCACGGCCAGCTCGTCGTGGCCGCTCACCATGTCGTGCCACCAGGCGTCCTTGAGATTGCGCTTGAGCGCGACTCCCAGGGGCCCGTAGTCCCAGAAGCCGTTCAGGCCCCCGTAGATCTCGCTGGACTGGAAGACGAAGCCGCGCCGCTTCGCCAGCGACACGATCCGGTCCATCCGCGACTGCTCGTGCTGCTTGTCCATCGCTCGTCCGACACGCGGGAATCCCGCCGCTCCGTGGCGACGCGGAGCCGTAAGGTAGCCGGAAACGCCGCGCCACACCACGCGACGCCGTGCGGTCCGCTCGCCGCCGCGGGTGTCACCAGTCCATGGGACCACGGCGGACAGGTCCAGCATCGCCGCCTGTGATCGGCTGACGCGTCGCTTGCAGCCGTCCAGTCGACCTTCCTATTCTCCGAGCAGCGGGTGCGGACCGGTCGCAGCGCGAGCATCCTCGCGCACCCCCGGACCATCGCCGGGGACCCGCGCGGGAGTGTGCCGTGGCAGCCGGTCGCCGAGTGCCCTGGATGATGACGCTCGCCACGGCGCTCGCGGCCGCGGCGCCAGCGTCCGGCCAGGGCATTCTGGCCCTCGACAACGGCGTGATCCGCATCGGCGTCGACACGACGAAGGGGGGCGCCATCGTCGCCCTGCAGCCCTCGGGCACGGCGGGCGCGGCGAGCAACGTGGTCAACTCCTTCGACCTCGGCCGTGAGATCCAGCAGTCGTATTACGCCGGCCCGGCCGACTTCCAGCCCGTCGGCACCACCCAGAACCCCAACTGGTCGCCGTGGCCGTGGAACCCGGTGCAGGCCGGTGACAGCTACGGCAACGTGTCGCAGGTCGTGGCCTCGTCGACCGCCGGCGGCGTGCTCTACACGAAGACCGTGCCCCGGCAGTGGGCCCTGCAGAACGTCGACTCGGAGTGCACGCTCGAGCAGTGGATCACGCTCGACGGGAGCGTGGCCACCGTGCGCAACCGGCTCACGAACGCCCGCAGCGACACGGTGCAGTATCAGGCCCTCGACCAGGAACTACCCGCCGTGTACACGCGGGCCACCCTGACGACGCTCAAGACCTACGCGGGCACGCAGCCCTTCACGGGCGGCGCGCTCACCACGATCCCCAACGCGCCGCCTCCCTCGTGGGCCGGCTTCCGGGCGACCGAGGGCTGGGCCGCCTTCGTGAATGCCAGCGACTGGGGCCTGGGCGTGTGCCTGCCGGGCAACGTGGCCTTCAAGGGAGGCTTCTTCACCAGCGGCACCGCCACGGGCACGGCCAGCCCGAGCACGGGCTACATCTCTCCGATCCGCGCCGAGGTCATCGACCACAACATCGTCTACGACTACACCTACCACCTCGTCCTCGGCAACCTCGCCGCGATCCGCGCCTTCGCGGTGGCCAACCGGCCCGACCTGGCGCCGGACTACCAGTTCCAGGGCACGCGGGCCGGCTGGACCTACAAGGGCTCGGCCTCCGACACGGGCTTCCCGATCACCGACCATCTCACGGTGAAGCTCGGCGGCTCCGATCCCCAGATGTGGGGTCCGCAGTGCACGTTCCCGGCGGCCGACGTGCCGGTGCTCTACGTGCGGGCGGCATACGACCTGGCCACGGGAACCTCCGCCTCAGCCCAGTTCTTCTGGGAGCGGGACAACGGCGCCTCGCCGATCAGCGAGGCCAACAGCAAACGGTTCACCGTGGTCAACGACGGCCAGTACCGCATCTACGAGGTCGCGGTCTCGTCCACCGCGACGTGGACCGGACAGATCTCGCGGCTGCGGTTCGATCCGGCCACCACCGGCACCACCGGCGACACCATGGACATCCAGTTCATCTCCTCGGCCTACCCGACCAGCGTCCCGATCGACGTCACCAGCGGCACGCAGACCCAGGTCGAGGCCCGCAACGCGTTCCTCGACGGCAGCTACGGGATCGTGAAGACCGGCTCGGGCACGCTCACCCTCACCGCCTCCAACGCCTTCACCGGCGGCACGACGGTCGCGGCTGGCACCCTGCGGCTGGCCCATCCGCTGGCGCTCGTCGCCAGCACGCTCGACGTGCCCTCCGGCACGGCGGGCCGCTTCTCGTTCGGCACGCTCACGAGCGCCACGATCGGCGGACTCGCGGGCTCCGGCTCCCTGGCGCTCGGCAACGCGGCCTTGCCGGCGGCCGCGGTCGCGCTCACCGTGGGTGGCAACGGCCGTTCGACGGTGTTCGCGGGGGTCCTGTCCGGATCCGGGGCCCTCACGAAGACCGGCACCGGCACGCTGACGCTCACGGGCACCGCCTCCGCGCTCGCCGGCCCGCTCGCCGTGAACCGCGGCCGGCTGCTGATCGATCCGGGAGCGACGGGACCGTTCTCCGTCGGCGGCAAGCTGACCCTCGCGGCCGGCAGCGGCGCGACGGCGGCGCTCGAGATCGTGTCGGGCTCGATCGGCCTCACGGCGGCCGGCATCGCCGCCATCGGAGACTCGAGCGGCACGTCGACCTTCACCGTCACCGGCGGCACGACCACAATGGCCGTGTCGACCGGGCGGCTGCTCGTGGGCAACAAGGGAACCGGCATCCTGACGGTCGCCGGCGGCCGCCTCGCGCTCACGGGCACCAACGACATCGTCGTCGGTGGCGACGCCTCCTTCGCGCAGACCAACGCGGCGGGCACCGTCACCATCTCGGGCGGGACGCTGTCGATCTCGGGCAGCGGCGGCCTGCGTCTGGGCGTGAACGTCTCGGGCTCGACCACCGGTGCCCGAGGCACGGTCACCCTCATCGGCGGTGTCCTGGAGACGGCGCGGCCGTTCACGGTGGGCACGGGCACGGGAATCCTCGGCTTCGACGGCGGCACGCTGCGGTTCCTCGCCTCGAGCACGGCCGCCATCGCCGTCACGACGGCCCGCATCGGCCCCGGCGGCGCGGTCGTCGACACGGCCGGCAACTCGGTCACGGTGCCACAGGCGCTGCTGTCGTCGGGCAGCGGATCAGGCGGGCTCACCAAGCTCGGCGCCGGCACGCTACGGCTGTCGGGCAGCAACACGTTCACCGGCCCCACGTCAGTCGTCACAGGCACGCTCGCCATCGCCACCCGCGCCGCCCTGGACCGCTCGACACGGCTTGAAGTCGGGGCCGTGCTCGACGTCTCGTCGCTCGCAGCCGGATACGACGTGACCTCCGGCCAGACGCTCGGCGGCTCTGGGACCGTGGTGGGGTCCGTGACGTTCGGCCGTGGCTCCACGCTCTCGCCGGGTGCGGTCGGCGGCGTCCCGGGCGCGAGCCTGACGGCGGCCGAGTCGTTCGCCGCGTGGACGCCGCTCCCCGTGCCTGAGCCCGCGTCGGTCTGGCTGGCCGGACTCGGGCTCGGCATCATCGGACTGGGGACCGCACGCCGCGCCACGCGGTATCATCGGTGACCTTCCGGAGACGATCCATGGCCTCTTTGCGCACCTCACGGCGCCGCTTCATCGCGGGCGTGGCCGGTGCCGGCGCCGGCACGACCCTGCTGACGGCTGCCGGCCGCGTTGCGGCGCGGGAGTCGCCCCACGACCGGCCCGTGTTCGCCACGATCGGCCTGCGCAACCAGGGCTGGACGATCACGAACAAGTCCTTCGCCTTCGCCGACTTCGCCGCGCTGGCGGACGTCGACGAGGACGTGCTCGGCGCCACCGCGGCCAAGGTCGAGAAGGGACAGCACCGCCGGCCCGACACCTACACCGACTACCGGAAGGTGCTCGATCGCAAGGACGTCGATGCGGTGATGATCGCCACGCCCGACCACTGGCACGCGAAGATCGCGGTCGAGGCCATGCGGGCCGGCAAGGACGTGTATTGCGAGAAGCCCCTCACGCTCACGATCGCCGAAGGCACGCTCATCGAGCGGGTCGTCGCGGAGACCGGCCGCGTGTTCCAGGTCGGCACCATGCAGCGGACCGAGTGCGACGGCCGCTTCCTCAAGGCGATCGCGTTGGTGCGGCACGGCCGCATCGGCACCGTGAAGAAGGTGACCTGCGGCATCAACGGCATGGAGTCCTCGCCGGCCATTCCCGAGACCGCCGTGCCCAAGGGTCTCGACTGGGACGCCTGGCTCGGCCCGGCCCCCGAGACGGCCTACCGGGCCCTGCCGCAGCTCCGCGAGGGCTATGGCGGCGGCGTGCCGCTCTACAGCAACTGCCACTACTCCTTCCGCAACTGGCACGAGTATTCCGGCGGCAAGCTCACCGACTGGGGCGCCCACCACGTCGACATCGCCTGCTGGGCGCTGGGCGCCACCGACACCGGCCCCTCCCGCGTGACGCCCGTGGCATTCAGCCTGCCGGTGGAGTACCGCGACGGCGAACCGCTCGTCCGTGACCGCTACAACGTGGCGACCGACTTCACGATCCGCGTCGCCATGCCGCGCGACGTGGAGCTGATCATCACGAGCGCCGGTGACAACGGCATCCTGTTCGAGGGCACGCAGGGCCGGTTCTTCGTGAACCGCGGCAAGATCACGGGCCAGCCGGTCGAGGATCTCGCGGAGCATCCGCTGCCGGACGACGCGATCGAGTCGATCTACGGCGGACCGGTGAGCGCGAACCACACGGCGAACTTCGTCGCGGCGATGCGGTCGCGCACGCGGCCCATCTCCGACGTCTGGTCGCACAACCGGATGCTCGAGATCTGCCACCTCGCCAACATCTCCATGCGCCTCGGACGGGAGCTCGCCTGGGACCCGGCGGCGCGGCGGATCGTCGGCGACTCCCAGGCCGACGCCTTCCTCGCCCGCGAGAGCCGCCGGGGCTACGAGATCGACGGGGCCTGACCCAGCCGGATCGCCTGACGGTCGACATCGCCCACGGACACTCGCCAGCGACCGTCGCGGCCGCGACCCTCTCCCCACGAGCCGGTGCCCGCATGACCCCGCCAGCCGCCAGCGTCCGCGGCCTCGCGACCCTGCTGCTCGCCGGGGTGGCCGGCTGGGCGGCGGCGGCCGAGTCATCCGCGGCCCGGACGGCGGGGCCGCCCGCGACCGGCAGGGCGTCGTTCGACCGACCAGACGGGCCCTACACGAGCGACGACTTCCGGCACGACTTCGGCGTGTTTTCGGCCGACAACACCCTGACGAGGATCGTCGGCAGGTCGCTCGAGGTGACGTTTCCGAAGGGGCAGAAGATCGAGGGCCTGCGGGGCGGCCGCGTGCCGGTGAAGCCGACCCGCATCCTCAACCTCGAGTATCGCGTCCGCTACCCCCGCGACTTCGAAGCCGGGCTCCACGGCAAGCAATTCGGGCTCGCCGGCGGCGCCGGCTACACCGGCGGCGCCGGCAAGGAGTGCGCGAAGAACGGCGACGGCTGGAGCGTGCGGGTGCAGTTCGACGCCCACGACCGCGACATCACCAACCAGCTCTACGTCTACCACCGCCGGATGACCGGCGACTACGGCGAGGACGCGGGCTCGGGGCGGCAGCACTTCTCGCTCCAGCGCGGCCGGTGGCACACGATTCGCCTGCGGGTGGCGATGCAGTCGAGGGCCGACGCCAGCGACGGCGCGATCGACGTGTGGCAGGACGGCATGCGGCGGATCACCGTCGAGGGCGTGCAGTTCGTGTCGCAGCCGTCGGGATGCCAGGTGGATGAGGTGATGCTCGAGGCATTCTGCGGTGGCGCGGGCATCGAGCCGAGCCACGACAACCGGGTGGCGTTCGACGACGTGCGCTGGTGGCCCGAGTGACGCGGGCCGTTCGCGGCCGGACGGGCGGTCACTCCCGCTTCCGCACCGCCGCGAGCGTGGCCCGCACCTGCTCGCGCGTGCCCACCGCCACCCACACGACGTGGCGATAGGAGCCCGGCTCGAGGCCGGTCGGCCGCGCCTCGCGGACCACGCAGTTCCACTTCGACACCCGCTGCTGCGGAAACGTGAACCGGCCGTACGTGGGCGGCTTGCCGGTCGTCCGCGAGGCCGTCGGCGACCAGGCGCCCATGGCGTGACCACCCGCGGCGGTCGAGGCGATGACCGGCAGGCGCTGCTCGCCCTGCCCGGAGGCGAGCGGCTCGAGCGTGCCGTCGTCGCGCAGGCCGTGGAACGTGTCGAACTCGGCCGGCATGTAGCCGGTGAGCACCTCGAACGTGCAGCGGCTGTGCCGCTCGTCGGCCGGGAGCGTGAAGCTGATCTCGTGGCGGATCGCATGCTCCAGGCCACCGGCGCCGATCACCACCCGCTTCTGCAGGAGGTGATTGGACAGCGCCTCCGTGTTTCCCGCGGCATGCCCGTGGCTCGAGTCCCCCGGTGCCAGCCAGAAGGCCATCCGCGACACGGTCTGCAGTTCGCGGCCGCCGGCGGAGAGCCACAGGAGTCGGCTCGTGCTCGTCGGGCCGTCCCGGTCGCGCACGCTGCCGGCCTCGGTCGGGTTGAAGGTCTCGTCGTGCAGCGCCCCGTCGACGTCGAGGTTCGAGGCGCTCTGCAGTTGCCGGCCATGGTCGAGCGAGTCGAGAAACTCGCGACCGTTCCAGGTGAGCGAATGGATCGCACCGGCTACCCGCGAGGTGGTCGTGATCACGATCTCGGAGCCGCCGGCTGGGGCCCGGATGACGGCGTCGCCGGAGACGGTTTCGGCGTTGGCCGCGCCCGCGAGCGCTCCAAGCAGACCGGTAAGCAGCGTCACACATCGCGGAACCATCGACGAAGTGTATCCCGGTGCAGTCGCGGAGTCGTCCCTCAGCGGATGCGTCAACGGTCTCGACGCGACGCTGCGAGAAGGACCATGCGCACGCCCTTACCGCGGTGCCCGGCTTGCAGCGATGCTGATGGGATCACGTGGCGCGGAGCATGCCGCTGCCGCGGTCGAGCCGCGGCACGACGTCGAGGGCGTCGAGTTGCGCGGCGGCGACGATGTCGGCGGCCATGCCGAGGGCGACGAGGTTCGTGCCGCCCGGAGCGGCGGAAAACTCGCGGCCCAGCGCCGCGGGCAGCCGGCCGGGATGCGCGGCCACGAGGGCCCGGAAGGCGGCGCGGGCGGCCCGGGCCGCGGGATCGAGCTCGTCGCCCGCGGCCCGGGGAGGCCGGGCCGCCGCTTCGAGGATCGCACCGGCGGCGAGCACGTCCTCGGCCGTGACGACGCCGTCGGTGCCCGCGCAGACGAGGTGCACCGCACCGCCGTCCGCGAGCGCGGCGAGCCGGCGGGCCGCGGCGGCGACGGCCGCACGGTTCACGATCGCGCCCACGAGCACCTCCCGGGCGGCGGCGCAGGCCGCGAGCGCCGCGGTGCCGTTGGTGGTCGTGATCACCACCGTCCTGCCGGCCACGCGGTCGGCCGTGTATTCGGCGGGCGAATTGCCCAGGTCGAAGCCCGCGATCCGCGTGCCTCCCCGCTCGCCGCCGAGCACCGCCGCGGCGCCGATCTCCGCCGCGCGTCGGCGGGCCTCGGCCACGTCCGCCGCCGGCAGGACCTGGCCGGCCCCGCGGGCGAGGGCCGTGATCATCGTGGTCGACGCCCGCAGGACGTCGATCACGACCGCGATCCCTCCCGCGGTCGCCCCGGGCGGCATACGATGGAACAATTCGTGGCAGTGCCAGCGCATGCGGACGGCCCGGTCACGGTACCCGAGAATGTCCGGTCTTCCGCGAGGCTCCGGCCCCACGATGCCCCTCACGATAGAGCAGTCACCGGCCGGCCACCACGCCCCGGCCGTCGACAAGAGCGGCGGCCGCGTGCGCGGGATGTTCGCCGAGATCGCGCCGCGGTACGACCTCGTCAACCGGCTGCTCTCCGGCGGCATCGACGTGCTCTGGCGGCGCACCACCGTCCGCCGCGCGCCGCCGCCTCCGCCCGGCGGTGCGATCCTCGACGTCTGCACCGGCACGGGCGATCTCGCGCTGGCCTACGCCCGGGCGGCCGGACCGCAGGTGCGTGTCGTGGCCGGCGATTTCTGCCGGCCGATGCTGGACCGCGGTGCGGAGAAGGCGCGGCGCTCCGGCCTGCCCGTCGAGTGGGTGGAGGCCGACGCCATGGACCTCCCCTTCCCCGCCGCCGCCTTCGATCTCGTCACCGTGGCCTTCGGACTGCGGAACATCGCCGACACGGCCCGCGGCCTCACCGAGATGGCCCGCGTCTGCAAGCCCGGCGGCACGCTCGCGATCCTGGAGTTTTCCCTGCCCACGAACGCCGCCGTCCGCCGGTTCTACCTCTGGTATTTCCGCCGCGTGCTGCCCGCGGTGGGCAACGCGGTGGCGCGGAACCGGTCCGACGCCTACACCTACCTCAACCGCAGCGTCGAGGAGTTCCCGTCGGGAGACCGGCTGAGGGCGCTGATCCGCGCCGCCGGCTTCGATCGCGTCGAGATGGTGCCGCTCACGCTGGGCATCGCCACGCTCTCCATCTGCCGGCGGGGAGCCTGACGCATGCCGGCCGACGCGTCGCTCCCGATCGTCCTCGGCATCACCGGCGCCT
>JBJTIV010000157.1:0-5345 GCA_046095145.1 Planctomycetaceae bacterium | reverse complement strand
TGCTCTCCACCTCCCATCACTGGGACGCAGTTCCTTTCGGTTACGGGATGCAGATTCCATCCCGGCGAGGACTTTCACCTCGCTGGTCCGGTGCACTTACGGACGCACCTCGGCGAGCCTCCGCGCGCTCTCGACAGGCCGCCCTCCAGGCGGCCGGCACGCCGGCCTTCAACCCTGACGATCCACGACCTCCTCGCCATCCTGGCCTCGGTTTGCTCGGCGAGCCTCCGCTCGCTCTCGATAGGCCGCCCTCCAGGCGGCCGGCGAACGGTGAGGGAGGGGTAGCCCGTGCCCCATGAGCCGGCCTCGGCGGCCAGCGGAGGCCGGATGGCGAAGCGCAGCCGGCCCGGAGTGAGCGAAAGGCAGGATGCCTGAAGCGAACGTCCGGCGATGGGGCACGGGCTACCCCGACCGCAGGACGAGCACCGCGACCTCCTCACCCGGCTCGTGGCGGCGGCCGGCGGGGATGGCGAGCAGGCCGTCGGCCGCCGCCAGGCCGACCACGTCCGCCGATCCGGTCCAGGGCAGCGGCTCGGCCTCGAGCGCGGCTCCCGCCCGCGTGAGCCGGCAGGGCAGGTAGACGGGCCGGTCGGCCGGCGGCTTCACCGCGGCGACGAGCCGCGCGGTCTCCCGTGGCAGGTGCCAGCGATCGCGCGGGAGCCCGGCGAGAATCCGCACCGCTGGCCGCACGAAGAGTTCCCAGCAGACGAGGCTGCTCGCGGGATTGCCGGGCAGGCCGAACACGAGCGTGGGCGGCGCGGCGGCGCGGCGCAGGACGCCGAACCACACCGGCTTGCCCGGCTTGAGACGGACCCCGTGGAACACCCGCTCCACGCCGCAGGCCGCGACCGTGGCCGGCACGAGATCGAGGTCGCCGACCGACACGCCGCCGGAGAGCACGAGCACGTCGGCGGCCAGGCCCGGCGCGACCGCGGCCCGCAGCGGCTCGGGCCGGTCGGCCACCACTCCCAGCTCCACCGCCTCGCCCCCCAGGGCCGCGCAGGCGGCGGCGAGCATCGGGCCGTTGGTGTTGCGGATCTGCCCAGCCGCCGGCGTGGCGTCCCAGGCCACGAGCTCGCTGCCGGTCGAGAGGATCGCCACGCGCACCCGAGGCTTCGCGACCACGTGGGTCGCCCCGGCCTCGGCGGCCAGCCCCACGGCCGCTGGCGTGAGCACGTCGCCGGCGCGCAGCACCTCCTGGCCGCGGCGGAAGGCGACCCCCCGGCGACCCACGTGCTGGCCGGGCCGGAAGCGGTCGTCGCGGAGCCGCACCCTGGCGCCCGCGTGCGCCGCCGCGGTGCCCTCGACGGCGCACTCCACGGGCACCACCGCGTCGGCCCCCGGCGGCAGCGGCGCGCCGGTCATGATCCGTGCGCAGCAGCCGCGACGGATCGCCGTCGTCGTCGCGTCTCCGGCCGCGAGGTCCATCACGACCTCCAGCTCCACGATCTCGTCGCGGCCGGCGGGCACGAAGTCGGACTCCGCCACCGCGAAGCCGTCCATCATCGCCCGATCGAACGGCGGCGAGTCGCAGTCGGCGACGACGGGTGCGGCGAGTGCCCGAGCCGTGGCGTCGGCCAGCCGCTGCCGCCGCGGTCCGAGCGGTGCCGCCGTCCGCTCCACCAGGTCGATCGCCGCATCGAGGTCGATCATGCGACGAGGGGCGCGGTGGCCAGAAACGCCCGCAGGAGGTCGTAGCCCGCCGGTGTGAGGAAGCTCTCGGGGTGGAACTGCACGCCGTAGACGGGCAGGGTGCGGTGACGGATCGCCATGATCTCGCGGGCGCCGTCGGGGGCCGTCGACCAGGCGTCGACCTCGAACTCGCGCGGCAGCGTGGGCGGGTCGATGACGAGGCTGTGGTAGCGGGTGGCCTCGATCGGGCGAGGCAGGCCCGCGAACAGGCCCTTCCCCGAGTGCTCGATCGCGTCGACCTTGCCGTGCATGAGCCGGCCCGCCCGCACGATCGAGCCGCCGAACACCTGGCCGATCGACTGGTGTCCGAGGCACACGCCCAGGATCGGCATCCGGCCGGCGAACCGCCGCACGGCGTCGCAGGAGACGCCCGCCTCGTGCGGCGTGCACGGGCCGGGCGAGATCACGAGGTGGCTCGGAGCCCGGGCGGCGATCTCGTCGCCGGTGATCGCGTCGTTGCGATGCACCTCGACGGTGGCGCCGGGGGCGATCTCGCCGAGCCGCTGGACGAGGTTCCAGGTGAAGGAGTCGTAGTTGTCGATGAGCAGGATCATGCCATCAGCGTAACAGGAGGCGACTCACGGGCCACGCACCGCCTGCTGCGTGCCCACCTGTGCATGAGCCGCCCTGCGGATGCTCCACCTCGCGGCCAGCGCCAGTGCGGCCAGCACGACCAACGGCACAGGCCCGGACTCCGGCACGGGCATGAAAGTGAAGTCGTCCATCGCGAAGTAGGCGGCGGTGTTGAGGCCGTAGTCGCCGGTGTCCGAGCCGTCGAAGGTGAACGAGACCGCATCCACCTCGCCGAGATCGTCCAGCGGGAACCACGACCACCCGCCGAGGACGCCGGGGGGCGACGCGCCGCGAAAGTCCGCCAGGAAAAACTCCACCGTCGCAGTGGTCGCGCTGCCGAGCAGGCCGATCGCCGTGACGCTGAAGACGCCCCCGGGCGGCTGGAGCGGGCTGGCGAACTGCTCCGGGTCGGCCGACACCATCGTCGACCGGGCGTAGGTCGTGTTCGCGATCCGGAATCCGGCCACGGTCGTGGGGCGCGGCAACGTGACGGTGGCGCCGTTCGCGTACACCACCGCGTACTGCGTCGACTCGTAGCCCCCACCGGGATACGAGGCGTACTGATTCGTCCAGCTCCCGTCGGTCGTGTTCACGACGTTCGAGAACGCGAACCCGTACCAGTAGGGGTAGATGAACTGGTTCGGGGGCACGCCATAGGCGTCGACGCCGTACGTGTTGGAGAACGACACGCCTCCCGAGACGAGCGGCTGGCTCACGAACTGCCCCGGCTGGAGGCCGCCGGGGTCGCCGTTGAGGAATCCATCCTGCGGCAGCGACACGTCCTGGAACGTGACGACCTCCGCCCGGGCGGTTCCGGCACAACTCGCCCCGAGCGTCCATGCCAGGACAACGGGCGCCGTCCGCCGGATCACGCGGATGATGTGCCGATGGACGCCGGCGGAGGGCGAGGTCATGGCAGGCTCCAGGGGGTTGGCACGCCTTCGCCGAGTTCGCGGGTGCAGGCGGCGGCCAGGATGCGGAGGTCGATCGTGTCTGCGAGCAGGTGCACCGAGCCGTCACCGGCGAGGACGTTCGCACCGCCGGCATGGGAACTGCGGATCTCGTCCTCCCATGTCGGCGCATTGACCTCGTAGCGCTGGTCGAACAGGTTGTAGCCGCTGATCCACTGTCCTTCCGCCCATTCCTCACGCGCGCACTCCCCGACGAAGATGGTCTTCGACAGGCCGTCGGGGATCTCGCGCTCCGCGAAGCCGCGGTCGTTGACGAACACCCCCTTCACGGGCGTGTTCGGCGACGTGATGCGCTCGCCGTTCAGGCCGCCGTAGTCGGTCGCCCCCAGCCCGCCGACGCGCGACGACGACCGACCGGCCGACGGGCAGAGGTACACCGGGATCACGGTGGAGGCGGCGGGGCGATTGACCGGGTCGTCGTAGGATCGCCCGAAGTCGATGGCGTCCGACGTCCCCTGGGCCTCGAGCCACGGCAGGATCCGCGCGCTCCAGGCGTAGTTGCGCTTGAGGAGGTCGGCGGGCCGCACGGAGCCGGGCGGCCGCCACTCCTGGCAGCCGACGGGAAACGTGCGCTTCGCGATCAGGTGGCCGTGGAGGGCACAGCCGACGTGCCGCAGGTTGTTGCCGCACTGCATCCGCCGGGCCACGGCCCGCGCCCCCTGCACCGCCGGCAGCAGCAGGGCCATCAGGACCGCGAGCACGGCGACCACCACGAGCAGCTCGATGAGCGTCATGCCCCGGGGTGCGTCCGGGGAACGTTCCGGGCCGAGACTGGCCATCGTGTCCATGCCGAGGCGGCGCGACACGCGACAGCCCGCCGCTCGCACCGCGCAGGCGCGGCGAGAGCGTGGTCAGCCGAACATGCCGGACGCGTTCCGTGAGTGTCACCGTCGAACCGGCCGGAGCGGCCGTGCCCACCATTCCGCCCTCGCGGTCCGGCGTGCTCACGACACCTGGTAGGTCTTCTGACTCCCGGGCTCCGCCGGCTGCATGCCTTCTCGCGCCGCAGGATCGCGACGCAATGGCTCGACGCAGCCGGCCTCGGCGCCTGGTCACAGCGGCGGGGCCGTCCCGGAATCGCACCGGAGTTCCCTGTTCGCCGGCCGGCGTGCAGATCACGCCGCCCGGCCACCAGAGTCGTTGGCAGAGTGTAGCGGTCGCGGTGAGGCTGTCAACGATCCGGACGCACCCGGAACACGCCGCACAGCATCGCAGCCCGCGGCGTGCGGGTGTGAAACCCTGCCGGTCGCGGCGGCCGCGCGCGTGAATCCCTGCGGGTCGCACGACCCCGCGCCGAACGTCCGTTGCACACCCGCGGCGCGGCAGGGTCGTCGCGACACGCAGCGGCGAAACGACCCCGCGGAAAAGCGTCTCGCATGCTCAAGCCCGCTGCGCGACGCCGCCGATAGCCCCCTCGTCCCCCGGGACATCACCGGGCCCTTCGGGTATCCGGTGAGCGACAGCAACCTGAGTCCTCGAGTCACGGACTGGCTCGACAGGCCTGCCGCGGATGAGGTTCGTGGATCACAACCTCGGGATGACGTCGTTCGCGAACGAGACGGACACTCTCGTGTGGTCCTCAAGCAAAGGAGATGTGGCTCGATGAAGCGTATGATGTTCCTCGGTGCGCTGGTCCTCGGCGTCACCTTTTGTAGCCAGTCTTTCGGGTTCGAGCTCCTCGATCGGATGCTCAGCCACAAGGGCTGCTGCGGTTCGTGCTGTGAGCCCGGCTGCGACGCCGGCGCCGGGTGCGTCGATCCGGGCTGCGGAGCCGGCAACGGCTGCGTGGATCCGGCCTGTGACGCCGGTGCTGGGTGCTGCGAGCCGGCCTGCGACGCCGGTGCCGGTTGCTGCGGCGTGCGGAAGTGCCGCAAGAAGTGCAACCTGTTCGGCGGTCTGAAGGGCCTGTTCCACGGCTGCAAGAAGTACGGCTGCTGCGAGCCGGCTTGCGACGCCGGTGCGGGCTGTGTCGATCCGGGCTGCGGAGCTGGCAACGGCTGCGTCGATCCGGGCTGCGGGGCCGGCAACGGCTGCGCCGAGCCGGCTTGCGACGCCGGTGCGGGCTGCTGCGGCGTGCGGAAGTGCCGGAAGAAGCACGACCTGTTCGGC
>JBJTIV010000156.1:0-2706 GCA_046095145.1 Planctomycetaceae bacterium | reverse complement strand
CCGCAGCTCCGCTACTGGGACATCAACGGCGCCATCCCCGGAGCGGGCGGTCTCACCCCGAGCGGCACGTGGGACTCGACCGCGACGAACTGGAGCCCAGCCGAGGCGGGCGACGTCGCCACGGAGGCGTGGCAAGCCGGGCAGTTCGCCGTTTTTTCCGCCGGCACCGATGCCACGGGATCGTTCAACGTGGCGCTCCTGGGATCCAACACTGCCTCGGGCGTCGACGTGCGGCAGGGGACGGTGAATCTCATCAACAGCGGCACGCTCACCACCCAACTCGTGCTCGGGAGCGGCACGCTCACCGTATTCAACGGCGCGAAATTCACGGTCAATAGCGTGTCGCGGCTATCGCAGACGGCGGGGGGCCTGATCGTGCTCGACGGGGGCGCGGTCGAGAACACAAACCCAGGCAGCGCTGGCACGTTCCTTCCGCCTCAGAACATCATGGCCACCGCCAACGGAGGCACGCTGGTTTACTCGGGCACCGGCGTCTCGATCTACCGCGGCAATCTCCTCGGCCAGGGCGGCACGACGAACGCCGGCACGAACACGTTCACAAAGACCGGGCAGGGCGAATTCCGATTCGACGGATCGAATACCGCCAATTCGACGTTCCAAAAACTCGTCGTGAAGGAAGGGCTCTACCGCGTCGGCAGTGCAGCGGGGAGCGCTGAGACCGGCTTCGGGGCGCTGCCCCCACTCGACGGGGGCGTGCTGGCCGACGCCATCACGCTCGACGGAGGTGGGATTGGATCCGCGACGACCCTGCAGACCGATTTCTTACGAGGTATCACGCTGGGGCCCGGCGGGGGCATGCTGAACAGCGGCACGACGAATAGCACGCTCACCGTGAATGGACCGATTGCTGGAGGCGGAGTCCTCCGCGTCGGAGGTTTGGGCGGTTTCGTGCTCGCTTCCGATCAAAGCAGTCGCACGGGTGGCACTGTCATCGGCAGCGAATTCGCGACGTCCGGACCACTGACCGCGTCTTCAGGCGGCTCGCTGACGATCTTCGGGGACGGGGCGCTGGGCGCCGTTCCCGCTTCGCCGGAACCGGCCAACCTCCGCCTCGGAACGGCCACCGCGTCGGGAACGCTCACGATCTCCAACAACGATACCGTGATCGCCAGCACCCGCGGCATCCAGGTCGGGGCCGCGGGCGGCACGTTGAGCACCTTGAGACTCGTCACCTACGGCGGCATCCTGTCGGGGTCGGGCAACTTCACCAAGACGAACACCGGCACGCTCGCGCTCACGGGCAACAACACGATCACCGGCGGGATCACGAGTTTTGGCGGCGGCGCGCTCGAGGTCTCGTCCGACGCGAACCTCGGGGCCGTGCCGGTGACGACCACGAGCAATGCGATCACGCTGGCCGGTGCGACCACCAGCGGCCGCCTACGGGTCGTGGAGAGCTTCACGATGGCCCCCACGCGAGGGATCATCCTGAACGTGGGCGGCACGACCGCCTCGCCTCTCGGCGGCACGATCGAGGTGGTCGCCGACAAGACGCTCACGGTCGGCGGGCCGCTCTCGGGCGCCGGCCGGTTTACGAAGTCGGGCTCCGGCACGCTCGTGCTGACCGGCACGTCGACCTACGCGGGCACCACGACCGTGAGCGGCGGTCGGCTCGTCGTCGACGGGGCCATCACGGGCACGTCGCCCGTGACGCTCGTGGCCGGCGCGACGCTCGGCGGATCGGGCTCGCTCGGCGGGTCGGTCACCGTGGGGTCGTTCACCACGATCTCGCCCGGCGCGAGCCCCGGCACGCTCACCGTCGGCGGCAGCGTGACCCTCGCCTCCGGCGGCAACTACAACTGGCAGGTTCACAACGCGGCCGGCACCGCCGGCAGCGCGACTGGCTGGGACCTGCTCTCGGTGGGGGGCGTGCTCGACGTGACCGCCACGTCCGGGACCACGTTCAACCTCAACCTCTGGAGCCTCTCGGGCGTGGGGCCCGACGTGAATGGCAACGCGATCAACTTCAACCCGGCACAGAACTACACCTGGCGGATCGCGTCGGCGGCCGGCGGCATCACGGGCTTTTCGGCCGACAAGTTCACCATCAACGTCTCTGCCTCCAACGGCACGGGCGGCTTCACGAACGACCTCTCCGGCGGCACGTTCAGCGTGGCGCAGAGCGGCAACGACCTGAACCTGGTGTTCACGTCGACCGCTGCTCCGCCGCCGCCGGACCCCACCACGCTCACCTGGTACGGCGACGGCGTGAACCCCGGCGGCGGCGGCACGTGGACGACCACGGGGAATACCTGGTTCGACGGCACGACCGTGCGGAGCTGGGTGCCGGGTGCCAAGGCGATCTTCAGTGGCACCGGCGGCACGGTGACCCTGGACTCCGGCGTGGCTGCCAACGGCGGCCTTCAGTTCACCTCCACGGGCTACACGCTCACCGGGGCGGGCCTCGTGCTCGGCGGCACCTCCAACGGCGTGGAGGTGGGGAGTGGGCTGAGCGCCACGGTGGCCACCGTGCTCTCGGGCTCCGGGGGCCTCGTGAAGACCGGCGCAGGCGCGCTCTCCCTGGGCTCGGCCAACACGCTGACAGGGCACGGCGAGCATCACCCAGGGCGTCCTGCGGGTGACCAACGGTGGGGCGCTCCAGTCCATGCCGATCGTGGTGCAGACGGGGGGCACGCTGGCGCTGCCCACGGCCACTCGCCTGGTGCTCTCGGCGACGAGCCTGAC
>JBJTIV010000155.1:0-5384 GCA_046095145.1 Planctomycetaceae bacterium | reverse complement strand
TCGCCATCCTGGCTTCGCTTGCCGCCGACGCCGGCTCGATTGGTACGGACAACCCCTCCCGGGAAACGTTGAATCATGAAGAAATCCTTGAAGCGGTCCCGACCGCGGCCGCCGACCCCGGTCACGGTGGCGGAATTGGTGGCCGCGGTATGCCGGTTTCGGGACGACCGGGACTGGGCTCAGTTTCACCGGCCCAAGGATCTGGCCGCCGCCATCGCCATCGAGGCGGCCGAGCTCCAGGAGCGGGTGCTGTGGAAGACCGACGCCGAGGTGGACCGGGCACTGGCCGACGCGGCGAAGCGGGCGGGCGTGGCCGAGGAGATCGCCGACGTCGTGATGTTCGCCATGCTCCTCGCCGACCGGCTGGGCATCGACCTGGCCGAGGCGATCACCGCCAAGCTCGCGGCCAACGGGCGGAAATACCCCGTCAAACTCGCCCGCGGCAACGCCCGCAAGTACACGGACCTCCGGGACGGATGACCCTGTCAGCGGAGGGCCAGCTCCGGGGGCGGCGGGCACGCGGGATTGATCCACTGGATCACGGCGGCCCAGTTCGCGCTCTCCGGGTCGTGCTGGAGGTAGCCCTGGATCGGCCGCACCACGCTCCAGCCGTCCTTGAGGTGCGCCGACAGCACGGGATCGGCGCGGCGACCCGCCACCACGGCACGGACGTAGTCCGCGGCGGTGACCGCGTCGGCCACGGCGGCGTAGCCCGGCAGCCGGCTGGCCCCGACCATCCGCCAGAGCCGCTCCTCGACGACGAGCCCGCGCGTGGCGTCGGTGAGCGCATGGGCCAGCCCGTGGTGCTGGTGATCGGGACTCACGAACACGTCGGCTCCGTACAGCGTGGGCCCCGAGGGGTCGTGGTCCGCGAACGTGCCCCGGGCGGTGAGCACGTCCCACGAGTCGTCGAGGTGATAGTCGGCCAGCCGCAGCCGCAGCGTGAAGTGCACGCCCACGGCCGCGCCGGTCGGCACGTGCTCCGCGACGAACTGCCCCTGCGGATAGACCGCCCGGTGCGCGGCCAGTTCCGCGGGCGTGTAGGGCGGCTCGTGGGGATAGACGGCGCGGCAGATCGCGCCGATCCGCTCGTAGTCGGCCGGCCGCATCAGCCGGATCGCATAGTCGTCAGACAGCATCGAGGACCGTCTCCGGCCTGGGCGAAGGGCGATCTGCCGGCGGTGCGTCCGCGCACGTCCGCCGCCGGGGGCGGTCGGCGTCAGGCCGGCTGGGCGTCGTCGAGGAACACGCCCATGCGGCGGAACTTGTCGTAGCGGGCGGCCACGAGCGCGTCCCGCGGCTGGGTCACGAGCTCCCGCAGGCTCCGCACGAGGAAGGTCTTGAGCCGGGCCGCCATCTGCCGGGGATGCCGGTGCGCTCCGCCCGCCGGCTCCTCGATCACCGCGTCGACGACGCCGAATCCCTCGAGGTCCCGCGAGCGGAAGCGGAGCGCCCGCGCCGCATCGGCCTTGTATTCCACGCTCTTCCACAGGATGCCGGCGCAGCCCTCCGGGCTGATCACGCTGTAGTAGGCGTGCTCGAGCATCGCCACGCGGTCGCCCACGCCGATCCCGAGCGCCCCGCCCGAGCCCCCCTCGCCGATCACCACGCACACGATCGGCACCGGCAGGCCAGCCATGAGGAACATGCTCTCGGCGATCACCTGCGCCTGGCCGCGTTCTTCGGCGCCCACGCCCGGGTAGGCGCCGGGCGTGTCGATCAGGCAGATCACGGGCAGGCCGTACTTCGCGGCCACCCGCATCTTGCCCATCGCCTTGCGATATCCCTCGGGATGCGCGCAGCCGAAGTGGCAGGCCTGCCGCTCGGCGAGCGTCCTGCCCTTCTGGTGGCCCACCACGAGCACGCGGTGCTGGTCGAGCTTGGCGAAGCCGGTGAGCATCGCCGGGTCGTCGCCGAAGCACTTGTCGCCGTGGAGTTCCACGAACTCGTCGAACACGAGCCCCAGGTAGTCGCTCGTCTTGGGCCGGTCGGGATGCCGGGCGACCTCGACCGTCTGCCAGGGGTCGAGGGAGCCGAACACCCGTCGCTGCACCTCCACGAGCTCCCGCTTGAGCCGCCGCAGTTCCTCCTGCTGCCGCTCGCCGAGCGGCGCCGCCTCGAGGGACGCGATCCGGTCCTCGAGCTCGTAGATCGGCTTTTCCAGCGGCAGTCGATGGAGGCCGGTGGCCATCGGGCGATGTCTCCGCAAAGCCTGGGATTTTCCCCGTGCCGCGGTGGCCGCGTCAATCCGAAATCGACCGCGTCAGCCCAGCGTGGCCTTTTGCAGGAGCCGGATCGTGCGCAACTGCTTGAGCACCTCCTGCATCGACGCGGGCCGGTCGGCGGGCTTCTTGGCGAGCATCTTCCGCAGCAGGTCGCTGACGCTCGTCGTGGCGTTGGGGTTCACCGCGCTCACCGCGGGCACCGGCGCGGAGACGTGCTTGTTGAGCAGCTCGTTCACGTTCGGCGCCTGGTAGGGCGGCTTGCCGGCGATCAGCTCGAAGAGCACGCAGGCGAAGGCGTAGATGTCGGACCGCGCGTCGAGGGCCTGGCCGCGGATCTGCTCGGGCGACATGTAGCTGGGGGTGCCCATCGGCGGGTTCTTCGCGCCCATGAGCCTGCCCAGGAAGCCCGAGGCCCGGGCCGCGATCGCCAGATCGATCAGCTTCACCTGGCCGTCCGGGGCGGCAAGCACGTTGTCGGGCTTGAAGTCGCGGTGCACCCAGCCGCGGGCGTGGACGTGGTCGAGCGCCAGGGCCGTCTCGGTGACGATCCGCTGGAGCTTCGGGGCCAGCGCCGTCACGCCGGCCGCGATCTGGGTCTTGAGGTTCGCATGGGGAAACAGCTCCATCACGAGGTGCGGCACGCTGCCGTCCTCGACCAGCCGGTCGATCTTGATGACCGTGGGGTGATCGAGCGACTTGGCCACCGTGAGCTCGTGACGGAGCAGTTGCCGCTGCACAGGGTCGGCCGCCATCAGGGGCGAGAGGGCCTTGACGGCGACGCGGCCACCGCCGGCGGAGTCCACCGCCTCCCAGATCTGGCAGTGCTTGCCCGCGCCCAACTGCCGGACGAGCGTCAGGGTGCCGAGCTGCTCGGGAATCTTCGCCATGGGTCGGGGTCCAGCCGGGTCTGAAGGAGCACGAGGCCCTGGGGAGGCGCCGTCGGGCCGGCCTCCGGCCGACTGTGCGCCGCGAGGGCCGCGGCGAGCCAGCCCGGCTCCCGGCGACCGGCCCCCACCATCACCAGCGAACCGGCGATGATGCGGACCATGTTGTACAGGAAGCCGTTGCCCTCGACCTCGATCCAGGTCTCGGCGCCGGCGGCGTCGCTCTCCAGCGGGGGCCGCGTCACCGAGAGCTCGTGGATTGTGCGCACTTTCGACAGCCGCGTGGAGGGGGTGCTCTCGAAACTGGTGAAATCGTGCTCGCCCACGAGGTGTGCCGCGGCGTCGCGCATCCTCCCGCAGTCGAGCCGCCCCCGCCACCGCCAGACGAACCGCCGCTGGAAGACCGGACGCCACGCCGCGTCGTGGACGCGGTAGCGGTAGCGCTTGCGGACGGCCGCCGCCACCGGATCGAATCCGATCGCCGTCTCGCAGGCCTCACGGACCGCGATGTCCTCGGGGAGCCGCGCGTTCAGCGCCCGGGCCCACGTGGCCGCGTCGAGATCCGCTGCCGTCGTGAAGGCCGCCACCTGGTCGAGGGCGTGGACGCCGGCGTCGGTGCGGCTCGTGCCGCGGAGCGCCACCTCCTCCCCGGAGATGGAGCCGATCGCGGCGGCGACCGTGCCCTGCACCGTCGCCCGGCCGGGCTGTGCCTGCCAGCCGGAATAGCGCGTGCCCTCGTAGGCCAGCCGCAGGCAGATGCGCCGCGGCCCGGCCGTCATGCCCGCACCGTCGCCGCGCCCCCCGCCCCGGCCGTCCGCCGCGCCGCCAGCAGCTCGGCCACCTGCACCGCGTTGGTCGCCGCGCCCTTCCGCAGGTTGTCGCTCACGCACCACAGTGCGATGCCGTGGGGGCAGGAAATGTCCTCGCGGATGCGGCCCACGAACCCCTCGTCGCGGCCGGTGGCCGTGCGGGGCGTCGGATAGGCCTTCGCCCCGAGGTCGTCGACCACGGCGATGCCGGGAAAGCGTTCGAGGAGCTCCCGGGCCGCCACGGCCGACAGCTTCTTCTCGGTCTCGACGAGGATCGACTCGCTGTGGCCGTTGGCCACGGGCACGCGGACGCAGGTGGCGCTGACCGCGATCGCCTCGTCGCCGAGGATCTTTCGGGTCTCGAGCACCATCTTCATCTCCTCGCTCGTGAACCCGTTGGGCCGCGGCGAGCCGATCTGCGGGATGAGGTTGGCCGCGATCGGATGCGGAAACACCTGCCGCGGCTCGGCCTCGCCGGCCAGCCATGCCGAGGTGGCCCGCTCCAGCTCGGTCGTGGCCGCCAGGCCCGCGCCGCTCACCGCCTGGTAGGTGCTGACCACGACCCGCGTGACGCGGGCGGCGTCGTGCAGCGGCTTGAGCACCATCACCATCTGAGTCGTCGAGCAGTTGGGGCTGGCGATGATCCCCTTGTGGCCCGCGATGGCGCCGGGATTCACCTCCGGGATCACGAGCGGCACGTCGGGATGCATGCGGTAGTGCGCGCTCTCGTCGACGACGACGGTCCCCCGCTCCACCGCCCAGGGCACGAACTCCGCCGCCACCTCGTCGGGCGTGCTGCCGATGGCGATCTCGACGCCGGTGAACGAGTCGGGCTTCAGCTCCTCGACCGGAAACCGGCGACCCGCCACCACGATCTCCCGGCCGGCCGACCTGGCCGACGCGAGCAGCTTGATGTGCCGCGCGGGAAACGTCCGCTCCACGAGGGCTTCGAGGAGGATCCGGCCCACGGCCCCCGTCGCGCCCACCACCGCCAGCGTGTCGATCATGGTGTCCCCGTCGTGAAGGTCGGATCCGTCAACTGCCGCGAGCGCACGGCGTGGCGATCGCCCGCCACCGCGCCGCCGGGATGAATGCCAGGTTGGCGGTGATCATCGCCAGGCCGAACTCCATCATGCCCATGGCCAGGCCGATTCCCAAGTGCACCGCCACCGCCATCGCGAGAAACAGCGGGCGCGTGAGCCGCGGCCACACCAGCGCCGCGTAGGCGACCTCCCAGAAGAGCGTGGCCAGCGTGACAGCGTTCACGACCAGCGGATGGCGGGCGAGGAAGGTGAGGTCGAGCGTGCGGTACTGCGCGTTGGCCGCCGCCCCCCACAGGGCCGTCCCCTCCCACCAGCTGGCGCCGAGCATCTTGCCGCAGCCGGAGACGAGATAGACGACGCACAGGTGCACCTGGATCAGCCGCAGCGCGATCGTGGCCCGCACGCTCGACCTCACCTTCCACG
>JBJTIV010000154.1:0-2055 GCA_046095145.1 Planctomycetaceae bacterium | reverse complement strand
CCAGGTGCACCACCTCGAGCTTCTTCTTGCCCTTCGCCATCGCCATGCCTCCGACCGGGGAGCCGCGCCGCCGTTGCGGCCGTCGAGACAGACTGTACCGGGTCGTCGAGCCACTCGCCAGCCGCCTGATTCGAGGCCGCTCGTGCCGTCAAACAGGCGGCAAACCCGTGTGTCTCGGACCGTATCGCGTTGCTATGCTCCGCCGAACAGTGCCTGCAGCCGCAGGGATGCGGTGCCTTCGAGCACGACGCGTCGAGCAGCACGATCCATGGCCAGCCGAATCGATTCCTCCGTGAGGGTGCTGCCGGCTGACGTCTCGTCGTCCGATGGCCTGCGGTGGGCGACCGCCGGCCCGGTGATCGGCGGGAATGGCCCGCGATTGCCGGTCGTGACGACCGCCGGCCCCGACGGCGGGCCCGCCGTCGCGCGCGACCGCGCTCGCTTCATCGAGCAGGCATTTGCAGTCGCGATCAGCCTGTTCACGCACGCGATCGCTCTCATCATGCTGATCATGCTCCAGCGGTCGGAACCGGGCTTCATCGAGCCCCGATTCATCACGTCATCCGCTCCCGATATCGTGGAGGCCTTCACCGAGGACCACCTGCTTGGACGCGACGAGACGATCCATGTGGTCGGGCTGGCCGCGCCGATGGGCGATGCGGTGGCCGAGGACACGCCATCGATCGCAGGAGTCGATGGTGACGGCACGGTGCCATTGACCGTCGAGCACGGCGCTGTCGGTCCCGAGACGACGCCCATCGACATCCTCTCACGGATCGACGTCGCGAGCGGCTTCGGCAGTCGTGCCAACGCGGCGGTGATCGCGGCCCGCGAGGGGGGGGGTGCCGACACCGAGACCGCCGTCGACAAAGCCCTCGCGTGGCTCGGCGAGCACCAACTCGACGATGGCTCGTGGTCATTCGATCTGGCCGACTGCCCGACCTGTCGCGGCGCGTGTCGCCATTCAGGAACCGCCGCGCTCGGCCACGATCGCGTCAGTGCGACGGCTCTCGCGCTGCTGCCGTTCCTCGGCCGCGGCAACACGCATACGAACGGCTCCCACCGGCAGGCCGTCGATCGTGGTGTCTCCTTTCTCGTCGCCACGGCCGTGCGCTCCAAGGGCGTCATGTACGGCCCCGAGACCGCGCACGGCCTCTACGTGCAGGGACTCGCCGGCATCGCGCTTTCAGAGTGCTACGGAATGACACGCGACCAGCGACTGGAGCGGCCGACGCAGCTCGTGATCAACCACATCATGGCGGCCCAGGATCCACGCGGCGGCGGGTGGCGCTACCGTCCCGGCCAGGGTGGCGACACGTCGGTCTTGGGCTGGCAGATCATGGCGCTCAAGAGTGCGCACCTGGCGTCCCTGCAGGTTCATCCGCGGACGATCACCGGCGCCGTCCGGTTTCTCGACACCGTGCAGGCCGACTCGGGAGCGACGTATGGCTATATCGACCGCAGCGATCAGAAGCCTGGGCGGTCCGCGATCGGCCTCTTGTGTCGGATGCACACGGGCTGGAGGCGCGACAACCCGGCACTACGGGATGGCGTGGCACGGTTGGCCATGAACGGCCCGAGCGACGACCTCTACTACGACTACTACGCCACGCAGGTGATGCACCACATGCAGGGCGACGTATGGAAGGCATGGAACGCGAAGATGAAGTCCCTGCTCCTGGGGGACGCAAGCGACCGAGGGTCACGAAGCGGGCAGCTGGTACGAGGGCGTCGATGGCGGGTTCGCGGTCGAGTCCATATCTCCGGCCAGGGTCGGCGGCCGCCTCTACTGCACGTCGCTGGCGACGATGATCCTCGAGGTCTACTACCGCCACCTCCCGATCTACCGCACCGAGAGCGTGGACGACGAGTTCCGGGAATAGCCGGCTGGGAGTCCGGGCGGGCCGCCGGCCCCTCCATCAAGCGGTGGCGTCGATTCTGACGATCCTGTTCCTGGGATCGCCGTGCGCGCGGAACCGACCGCGGCCTGACGGCATACCTCGCCCGACCGACAAACTCCGCCGACTCCGGCCCGCGACCGTCGCCATGAGCGTC
>JBJTIV010000153.1:0-6685 GCA_046095145.1 Planctomycetaceae bacterium | reverse complement strand
AACTCGACCGACATCTCGCTGCTCAACGGCACGGGGCTCTACGGCACGCCGTCGTACCTGCCCGCGGCGAGCCTGGGGGCGCTCGGTGGGGTGGGCGTGCCCGTGATGGCCAGCGTGCCCGAGCCGGGCACGTGGGCGCTCACGCTCGCGGGCCTCGGCCTGCTCAGTGGCTGGCGCATGCGCCGAAGGAGCAGGTGATGCCGCGGGCTGACCCCCGACTGCCCACGCTTCACGTGCCCGTTCGACGAGCCTTCACCCTCGTCGAACTGCTCGTGGTGATCGCCATCATCGCGGTACTCATCGGGCTCCTGTTGCCGGCGGTCCAGTCGGCCCGCGAATCGGCCCGTCGCATCCACTGCTCGAACAGCCTCCGGCAGATCGGGCTCGCCTCCCACTCCTACGCCAGTGCGACTCGGTTCCTGGTGCCCTCTTTCCTGGGTAACAACGCCTACATCAGCGCGGGATCCAACTTCAACTCATGGCCGACGTGGGCGGCGCTGCTGCTGCCATACATCGACGACAAGTCGATCGCCGACCTCTGGGACCTCAAGCGCCTGGTGCAGGCCCAGCGGCCCGAGGCGTATCAGACGCCAGTGAAGATCTACTCCTGTCCGTCCCGCTCCCGCATGGTGTTGAGCGAGGGCGATTTCGCCACGCCAGGCGGCATCACGTCGGACTACGCCGCCTGCTTCGGCACCCTCATCACTCCCGCCAATGATACGGTGTTCACCGCAGCCGACGGTGCCGTCGTGCCGGGCATTCCCACGCTCGACCCGCCGACGCCACAGCCCGGCGTGGAGCCGCGACTCCTCTCCACGCAACACCAGCTCTCGTTCGCCAAGGTGATCGATGGCACGTCACACACGCTGATGTTCGGGGAGAAATGGATCGACCCGAACATGGCCCGCGGCCGCGATTCAGACCGCAGCGTCTACAGCGGCAATCGCGCGTCGTCGCGGCGGATGCTCGGCCGCAGCCGGCGGGCCGACGAGCCCACGGTGTTCCGCAGGCTGCTCGAGGCCAAGTCGTCTTTCCCCGTCGGCGAGGTCCCCAACGGCCTCCCCGGTCACAACTTCGGAGGCCCGCATCCCTCCGTCACGATGTTCGTGTTCGTGGACGGCCACGTCCACGCCATCCCGGTCAACACCGAGATCGACGTGCTCACCGCCCTGGCGACCCGGGCAGGCGGGGAAGCGATGCCGAACGCGGGTTTTTAGCGCTTTTTCGAACGTTCTTCCACCGTCGTGCGTACCTGTGATCGTGTTTGGGCGGCCCGCCGGCAGCCCCCATCCGTGGAGTTCGGGCATGGCACGCGGCCGCCGACGATCCCGACGCGGCGGCCCGCCACGGCGGGGTGCCGCGATCTTCGAGCCGCTCGAGTCCCGCCGGCTGCTCGCCGTGCAGGCCACCGTCGTCTCGGGCGAGCTGCGGATCTCGTTCACTCCGTCCTCCACGGTGCCCGAGCAGATCGCCCGGCTGACGAGCAACGGCACGAGCTACACCGTCCGCAACACGAACAACGTCACGGTCGGCACGTTCGCGGTCGCCACGACGACGGCGATCTCCGTGACCGGGTCGAGCGGCGTGGACCGGGTAGAACTGCCGAACAGCGGGACGCACGCGATCACCGCCCCGCTCGCGGTTGCCGCCTCCGTGGAAACCGCCGTGATCGCCAAGGCAGTGACGGCGGCCGCGGGAGGCGTGGAGTTCGCCTCCCAGGCGATCACACTCGCCGCCGTCGTGACCACACCCGGCAGCCAGACCTACGCAGGCAACGTCGTCCTCGGAGCGGGTGCCGCGGCCCGCGCCACCGGAGCGGAATCCCGGGTCCGGTTCGAAGGTCTCGTGACGGGCGGGGTCGACACGACGCTCGAGATCGAATCGTCCGGTCCCTCGATGCTGCTGGGTGGTCTCGGCGGCGCAGCCAGGCTGGTGAAGCGGGGCAGCGGGGCGCTCGAGGTGACCAACGCCGGCTCCTTCGCGGCGGGAGCGACGATCGACGGCGGCGAGGTCGTCGTGAGGCAGGCCACGAGCCTGGGCAGCGGTCCGCTCGTGATCGGTCCGGCAGGACGGATGCGGCTGGACATCGGCGCGGCGCGGCCGCTGGTGGCGCGGCTCGACCTCGCGGCTGGAGGTCGTCTCGACGTGGGCACCGGCGGCGCGCGGGTGGCGGCGGGCGGCTACGATCTGAACCTCGTGCGGCAGTGGCTCGCGGCGGGCCGCGCAGGCGGCGGATGGGATGGCGCGGCCGGCATCGTCTCGTCTGCGGCAGCGTCGGCGGGCGACCGCGGCGTGGGCTATGCCGTGACTCCGGACGGCAGCCTGTCGATCGCGTTTGCGGCGCCCGGGGACGTCAACCTGGACGGCACGGTGAACTCCACCGACATCTCGCTGATCAACCGCGGCGGTCGGTTTCATCGAGGGGCTCCGGCGAGTTGGGTGCACGGGGATTACGACTACAGCGACACGGTGAATTCCTCCGACATCTCGATCATCAATGACTCGGGACTCTACGGCACGGGCTCATACCTGCCTGCCGAGACGACGCCCGCCGGGTTCGTGGAGACATGGGAGCAGTCCGCGACGAGCCGCCTGCGGGCCAGCGACTGGGTGCTGCAGACCGGGTCGCTCGGCTCGGTGGCCCAGCAGGACGCCAGGGGCGCTGGACGGAAGTATGCCACCGCGGCCGGGCAGGCCTCGCGGCTGATGCGGGCGGTGGATCTCGCGGGGCTCGACCATGTGGTGGTGCAGGGCTGGCTCGCCGACTCCGCGGCTGCCACGAACAGCATGCTTGGACTCGCCTCGTTTCCCACCGTGGCCGATGCCGGGCTCGTGCGGATGGGTTCCAACGGCAAGGCCACCTATCGCATCGAGTACGTCGATCCGGCCCGACCGGGCGTGATCGCAGAGATCGACACGGGGCTGGCCGTCGAGCCGGGCTGGCACTTCATGCGGCTCGACCTGGTTCGCGATCAGACGGCTCCCGCGGACTGGCAGGCGACCTTCCGGGGCTGGAATGCGGCCCGGACCGTGCAACGCACCGCGACCTTCTCCTGGGCCTTCGATCCGGCGCTGGTCCGCTGGGCGACCCTGGGATCGGCGGTCGCCTCGGCCGGAGCGACCGCCTGGGACGACGTCCGCGTCGGCTCGCTGGCCGGCGTCGGGCCCGTGCCGGCGCTCCCGACGCCGCTGCCCGTCGTCACGGCCCCCGCCTCGTCGGCGCTCTCGGGCTGGGAGCCTGCCAAGCTCGTCGACGCGGACGACGGCAGCGTCTACTCGTCGAACGGCCATGTGTCGGCCGTGGTCACCGAATGGGCGGCGATCAATCTCGGCCGCGCCGTCAGCGTCAACAGCCTGTCGATCATGCCACGCTCCGGCGGTCTCGGCTTCCCGGTCGACTACTCGATCCAATACTCAACCGACATGACGACCTGGAACACGGTTCCGGGTCAGGTGCATCTCGGTCAGGAGCGGCCCGAGCGGCTCGTGGTGCACACCTTCGCGACGCCCGTCGAGGCCCGCGGCCTGCGGATCCTCGCCACGCGGCTGGGCACCGACGGCCCCGACAACTCGATCGGCAACCACTACCTGCAATTGGCCCGCCTGGAGGTGCCCAGGTTCAAGCTCGACACGCAGCCGTGGGTGAGCCCGACGGAGCTCCGCGACAAGAGCCTCAACTCGACCGGCATCTTCTCCAACACGCAGTTCGAGAGCCCGGTCGCCCCGACGCCGAAGTTTCTCGCGGAGAACCCGGCCTATCTCGCCAATCATCCCTTCGACGGCGTGACCATCCCGCTCATGATCGATCCCGGACATCTCGCGACACAGGGGATCGTGAGCAGCAAGCACGTCGCCTTCCAGTGGATCGGCATGTCGTCGATGCCCATTCCCTGGTCCGCCGTCTCGCAATCGGTGGAGTACCTCAAGCAGGTGCAATGGGGCAATGTCACCGACAACTTCCTCTGGTACGGCGTGCAGAACCAGACGAACGACTCCTGGGAGGACGGGGACCGGGCCTGGTGGGTGGCGCCCGATTCCGCCGCCGACTGGCAGGTGGTGGTGGCCAACGCCGGCGTGGCCGCCCGGGCCGCCCGGGAGGCGGGACTGAAGGGCTTCATCATCGACACCGAGCAGTACACGCGGTATCCGACGGCGGGCCGGCCAGAGTATCCGTTCGGCCTCGGCGACGCGGCCACGTGGCGGGAGCGCGGCAGGCAGTGGATCGAGGCGGTGCAGGCGGAGTTCCCGGCCATCGAACTGCAGTTCTTCTTCTCCTGGGGCGACGAGTACGTCGTCTGGCCCAACTACCACAACCTCGTCCCCTTCATGGACGGCGTGCTGGCCGGCATCCACGACCCCGCCCGGATCATCCACGCCTGGGAGAGCTCCTTCTGGTGGGGCCAGGCGCGGGCCATCCCCCCCGGCTCGAACTCCTTCACGTATTTCGACGCGGACCGCGGGCCGTACGCGGGCGCCCGCGACCAGATCCGCAACGTCTTCCGCACCATCTCCAACGATCCGGCCAAGTACGACGACTTCGTGGACGTGGGGATGGCCGCCTGGTTCGACAGCGACCCCTGGAATCTCTGGCCCGGCTGGCCGAGCGGCTATCTCAACGACACCGTCAATTGGGGCCTGACCACCTGGCCCGCCATGCCCTGGTCGAACGTGTCCAACACGCTCGCGTACGTGGACAAGTACGTCTGGACCTGGAGCAGCAACACCCACTACTCCGCGACCTTCGACCAGCTCAACCCCTTTTTGGCGTCGGTCGCCAACCAGACCTTCAACACGGGCACGGAGGCGGTCGCGTCGTTCGCCGAGGATTTCGCGACCGATCCCCTGAAGCGGGGCTGGTACTTCGACTTCAGCTTCATGGACCTCGGCCGCCGCGGAACCGCCGACGGCAGCCCGCCGCAGCTCGTGCAGACGACCGACGCCGTGGCCTACGCCTGGAATGCGGCGGCCGGCGGCGTGGACGTGAGGGCCAACTGGAATCGCGGCGAGTCCGGCGAGATCGAGGGATTGCTCGCGCCGCAGCGGCGACGGTACGTGCGACCGGTGGAGGCCCTGACCCGCACCGACGACATCCACATGGAGCTGGACCTGGTGGTCTCGTCATTCGGCACCGATGCCGCCAACCCCATTCTGGCCGGCCTGTTCCATTCCGCGGCGACCACGTCGGCCCAGGCCCTGGCGTTGGAGGTCGTGGATGCCTCGACGGCCCGCGTCGTCGTGGCCGGCGACGGCACTCCCTGGTCGCTCGCGCTGCCGGTGACGGCGCCGCTGGAGGTCGGGCAGGCCTATCGCGTGGAGATCGACTTCGCCGCCGCGACCCGACAGCTCTCCGTCACGCTGCGGAGGGTCTCGAACGGCGGTGTCGTGGCCCAGGCCGCGGCGGCGGTGCCCGCGAGCGTGGGCCCGTTCGTGCTCGACGAGGCGGGGGTGGCCCAGCGGGAGGCGGCGTTCGCCACGACCGCCGCCGCGGCCCATCGCTTCCGGCTCGATCGGTTCGTGCTGTCGCGGGGCGGCATGGGGGCCTGACGCATGGGCCGTGTCCGCGTCGCCACCCTGAGTCTCGCCGCCGCGTGCGGCCTGGCCGCCACCGCTGCCGCGCAGGAGACGCGGACGGTGGCGCAGCCGTTCATCGGTGTCACGCTGACGCGGATCGACACCACGGTGCCGCGCAAGCTCTCGATGAACCTCGTCGAGATCGATCTGACCGTTCCCGGCATCGGCTTCGCGGTCACACCCTCCAACGGCGGCGCCGCCGGCGACACCGTCGGCGTGACGACCCGCCAGTTCCTCACCCAGCAAGGCGTGCAGGTGGCCGTGAACGGGGGCTTCTCGGCCTGGGTCAGCGGCTCGAACTACAACGTCGAGGGACTCGCCGCGCGGCAGGGCGTCGTCTACTCCGATTTCCAGGAGTTTCGCACGTTCGCCCTCAACATCTCCCCCGACAACGTGGCCACGATCATCCGGGCCACCGGCACCAGCGGCACCGCGCACACGCCTGCGACGACGCTCTACAACGTCCTCCCGGGGGAGGGCCGGTTGCTCCGCAACGGCACGATCATCCAGTACGACAACGAGTCGAATCAGCCACGGACCGGGGTGGGCCTCAGCCTGGACGAGACGAAGCTCTACTTCCTGGCGGTCGATGGCCGCAACTCCGGCCACAGCCTGGGGGTGACCCGGCCGGAATTGGCCGACTTCATGCGGATGAACGGCGTCCACAATGCGTTCAACCTCGACGGCGGCGGGTCCACCACGCTGGTGGTCGCCGATCCGCAACCACGGCTCGTGAACGTACCGGTCGGGGTCAACGACGTGCCCGGCACCGAGCGGGTCGTGGGCAGCAACGTCGGCGTCTACGCCCTTCCGATGCCGGTGCCCGCAGCCGTGACGATCGAGGTGGCCGGCGGCACGATCACGCAGGCGGCCGCCGGCCATCCCTTCCTCGTCAATGCGTTGTCGCTCACCAAGATCGGGCCCGGCACGCTCGTGCTCGACGCGGGCAACACCTTCACCTCCACGACGGAGATCCGCGCTGGCGCGGTGCGGCTCGCCAAGGCGACTGGCCTGCAGGGCAGCCCCACGGTCGTGCATTCCGGCGGCCTGCTCGAGGTGGCGTCGGGCGTGACCGCCCGCCTGCCGAGTCTCACGCTGGCGGGCGGCACGGTCT
>JBJTIV010000152.1:0-6504 GCA_046095145.1 Planctomycetaceae bacterium | reverse complement strand
GCGCGTCATGGCCCGCACTGCTACACTCGGCGTCGGAAGTATAGACCGATGGTCGGATCCCGGCCCGCCAGCCCTCCAGCCCCGACGCCCCGGCCGGACACCGACAGCCCCCCGGCGCCGCGCGGCGTCGGCGCGCCGCCGTGGGGCAGCCGTCGCGACCTGCGGGTGTCGATCGCGGAAGGGGCCGCCTACAGCCTGATGGTGGGCTGCGGCGAGACCTACATCCCCGCGTTCGCGTTGGCGCTGGGGCTCGGGCCCGTCGCCGCCGGGCTCACGGCCAGCGTGCCCGTGATCGCCGGGGCCATCCTGCAACTGTTCGCGCCGCTGGGTCGCGCGCGGGCCGGCAGCAATCGCACGTGGGTGGTGACGTGCACCATCGTGCAGGCGCTGAGTTTCGCGCCGTTCGTGTGGTGGGCGCTCCGCGGCCACGCGGGGCTCGGCGAATTGCTCGTGGCGGCGAGCGTCTACTGGGCCGCGGGGATGGCGGGGGTGCCGGCCTGGACGGCGTGGATCGCGGCGCTCGTGCCCGCGCGGGTCCGCACGTCGTACTTCGCGCGGCGCAACCGGCTGGGGCAATTCAGCGTCTTCCTCGGCTTCGCCGCGGGCGGCCTCGCCCTGCAGGAGGGCGAGCGCCGCGGCGCGGTGCTCGTCGCCTTCGCGGCGGTGTTCGTGGTGGCGGCGATCTGCCGCCTGGTCTCGACCGCGCTGCTCCTGGCCTGCGGCGAGCCCCAGGCCCAGGCAGGCGGGTCGGAGCCGCCGGCCGGCGCCGCCCAGCCGGTCCTGCGTCGCGTCTCCGCGGCGCTCGGCGGCATGACGAGTCGGCCCTCGGGGCGGCTCGTCGGCTTCCTGTGCTGCTTCATGTTCGGATCCCACGTGGCCGCTCCCTACTTCACGCCCTACATGCTCGAGGAACTCGGCTTCTCCTACCACGCGTTCCTGCTCGTCTTCGGCACGGCCTTCCTCGCCAAGGCGATCGCCCTGCCGGCGATCGGGCGGCTGGCGTCGCGGACGGGCCCGCTCGGCCTCCTCGGCCTGGCCGCGATGGCCATCGCCCCGCTGTCGCTCCTCTGGCTGCCGTCGGCCCGCATCGGCTGGCTCGTGGTCGTGCAGGTGATCGCCGGGACCTGCTGGGCGGCCTACGAGCTCGCCGTGTCGATCCTGCTGCTCGACGCCATCGGCGACGAGGAGCGGACCGGGGTCGTCACGGTCTACAACCTCGGCCTCGCGCTGGCGATGGTCGCGGGGGCCGGCTGCGGCGGCCTGCTGCTCCGCGCCTGCGGCGAGGATCGCGGTGCCTACGCGGCCGTGTTCGGCGTGTCGTGCCTGCTGCGGCTGGCCGCGCTGCCGCTCCTCCGTGGCGTGCGGCTGCCGGCCTGAGCCGACGTCAGCCGGCGGGCATCCGCGCCTCGTGGGCGAGGCTGTCGAGAAAGGTGCGGGCCTGCCCGTAGTCACCGGCCGCGTACTTCTTCACGTTCTGCTTGAGGGCGTCGATGAACTGCGACACGGTGGTCTGGATCTCCTGGAACTTCTCGTAGCCCATGCTGCCGCCCGAGGCCGCGCGGTCGGCGAACAGTCCGTCCAGATGGTCGCGATAGGCCGTGTAGGGCGTGTCCATGAGGACGATCGGATAGGTGATGTGGCCGGTGACGGGATCGAGTTGCGTGGACGTGAGGCGGGCCGGGGCCGCCATCCGCGCCATGCGGATCGCCTGCTCCTGGGTCACCGGCGGACCGGCCTCGGCGGCCCGGGCCTCGCGGTTGACCTTCCGCATGTCGAAGTAGGTCTCGGTCCAGCGCATCTTGTTCTGGATCTCGAGGGTCTTGGCGTCCTCCCAGTTCTTGGCGGCCTCGGAGTTCATCATGTTCTCGGCGCCCTGGGCCCGCGCCATCTCCGACATGCCGTAGGCGGCCGCCTGGCCGGCCGTCGAGGCGTACCCGCCGCGGTTGAAGCCGAACCCGCCCAACTGGGCGCTCGCCGCCGCGGCATGGAGGAGCACCGCGGCGGAGATCACCGCACGGGCCGTCATCGGGGCGGTCCGGCGGCGAAGGGACTGCGGTTGGTCGATCGGGGGCATCGTGACCTCTGCACGCGGGCTCGAGGATGGTGGGGACGGACACGGCGGGATCGGCGGCCGGCCCCGCCACGTGCTGCACGAGTATACTGCCGCCCGTCGAAGCGGGCGACGTCGCGTCGCCGGCGGCAACCGTGTCCCGACGCTGGAGCACGGTGGCTCGGAACTCGCTCGCGGAGCAGAGGTCATGGTCTCCAGGGATCGCGCGTGGTGGTGGGCGGCGCTGTGCTCGGCCGTGGTCGCCGGGTGTTCGCGTGGTGGCGGCACGACCGCTCCGCCGAAGCCGGCGGCAACGCCGCCGGCCGCGGCCGCGCCGCCCGCGGTGGAGGCGGCCGCGGTGGAGGTGGCCGTCCAGGCGGCCGCAGGTCCCGACCTCGCCGCGCTGCGGCGGACACTCGCCGCGAGTGACGATGTCCAGGCCCGCGTGCTGACGATCGACGCCATCGCCGCCCTCGGCCAGCGCGGCCGCGACGCGCTGCCCGAGCTGCTCGCGGCCACCGCCGACACGGATCCGCGGCCGCGCGGGCACGCCGCCCGGGCTCTCGGGCTCGTCGGCGAGGATGCCGTGAGCGCCCTGCCCACGCTCGTGAAGCTGCTGGCCGATCCGGACGCCATCGTGGCCACGCAGGCGGCGGCGGCCATCGGCATGATCCGCCGGGACGACGGCGACGTGACTCCCGAGGAGGCCGCCGCCTACGCCGCGGCGGTCGAACCGCTCGTGCAGGCGACCGTGCATCCGGACGCGCGGGCCCGACGGGCCGCGATCCGCACGCTGCGGGTGGTGCAGTCCGACCCCGCGAAGTTGGCCGCGCTCATCGGCGGCGTGCTCGACGACTCCGATCCCTCCGTGGTGCTGCCGGCGCTGCAGACGCTCGCCTACATCGAGGACCACGCCGTGCCGGTGCTGCTCGAGGCCCTCAAGGACCCGAGGTCGCGCTACTGGGCCGAGGTGGCGCTCGCCGAGAGCGGCCCCGAGGCGGCCGACGCGGTGCCGCAGTTGGCTGCGCTCGTCGCCGAGGGCGAGCCCGAGGAGCGGCTGCAGTCGATCCTCACCCTCGCCGAGATCGGCGCGCCGGCTGCCGCCGCGGCGCCGCAGCTCATCGCGGCGCTCGAGTCACAGGAGATGTTCCTCCGGACCGCTGCGGCCTTCGCGCTGGGCGTGAGCGGCGCGGCGGCCGCCGACGAGCCGCTGGCCCGGGCGGAGGGCGACGCCGATCCGCTGCTGGCCACCACGGCCTCGTGGGCGCGGGCGAAGATCCGCCCCGGGGAGCCCGCGCGGGTGACAAAGGCCCTGGAGCGGCTGCGCGGCGGCCTGCGCTCCGAGAATCCCCGGCATCGCCATGCCGCGATCTCGGGCCTCTCCGACCTCGCAACGCGGCTGGACGTGGCGGAACGGCAGGCATTGGCCGTCGAGTTCGCGGAACTGCTCGACGATCCCGACGAGGACGTCGGGATGAGCGCGGGCGGCGGGCTCGTGAGGCTCGGCGACGCGGCCGTCGAGCACCTCCGCACGAGGCTGGCGGAGCCCCCGCACCGCCGTCAGGCGCTCGGCGTGCTGGCGGCGATCGGACCGGCGGCGAAGCCGGCCCTGCCGGAGCTCACGAAGGCCCTGACCGACCCCGACGAAGCCTGTGCCACCGAGGCTGCGGTGGCGGTCGCCGAGATCGGTCCCGGCGCGGCCGATGCCGTGCCGGAACTCGAGAAACTGCTGGCCGACGGCGCGGCCGCGGGTGCCCGCTACTCCGCGGCCTACGCCCTCGGCCGGATCGGGCCGCCCGCGAAGGCGGCGCTGCCACGGCTGCTCGAGCTTACCGCGTCGGACGACGCGATCATGACCACGCTGGCCGTCTGGTCGGCCCTCAAGATCGACCCCGCCGACGCGGCGCTCGTGGACAAGGCGGTCCCGCTCCTCCGCACGGCCCTCAAGGGCGATCGCGACATGGTGCGGCTGGAGGCGGCCGTCGCGCTCGGGGTCATCGGCAAGGCGGCGGGATCCGCGATCCCGCTGCTCGAGCTCGTGGCCGAGGAGGATGCGGTGCCCGCGGTCCGCGATGCCGCCGCAGCGGCGGTCGCCAAGATCCGGTCTCCGTGACGCCCGGGCGCAGTCGCGCAAGGTCTGACGCCTCGGCGGCGGCGGCTGCAGTCGGGCGGCCCGGGAGGCCGATGTCCCCCTCGGGCTCTGCGGCGGCGAGCCGAAGGGCGGGGTGCACAGACGACGGGCGGACGTATGGCGGGCATGGGAATCGTGCGCCGACTGTGGCTCACCCGGCTGTCACAGCCGGCGGGGGACCGCGTCCTCTACCGCCACGTGCTCGCGGCACGGCCTCGCCGCATCCTGGAGATCGGCCTCGGGCTCTTGGTCCGCACCGAGCGGCTGCTGCAGGCCGCCGGTCACGGCGCGCCGGTGCAGTACGTGGGGCTCGACCGCTTCGAGGGACGGTCGCCATCGGACCCGCCCGGCGTGTCACTGAAGACGGCCCACCAGCGGCTGCACGCGCTGGGCCGTGTGCAGCTCGTGCCCGGCAACGCCGACACCGCGCTCGCCCGGCTCGGCAACCACCTGGGCACGTTCGACCTCGTGGTCGTGTCGGCGGACGCCGACGAGCGCCACCTCGAGCGGGCGTGGTTGTTCGTGCAGCGGATCACCACCCCCGCCACCGCCGTGTTCGTCGAGTCGCGCACGGCGGCCGGGTCCGGCTGGGTGAGCATGCCGCGGCGCCGGCTCGATGAACTCGCCGCCCGGGCCGTGCAGCCCGGCCTGCGTCGCGCCGGCTGAAGCCCGGCGGTGGCGTCTTCGGCCGGGTGTCTGGCGACCACCCCGGGTCACGACTAGGCTGGAGGCGTCGTCGTTCGCCACGCCCTCCGCCGCCATGCCGATGCCCGCCCGCACGCTGCTCGACAAGATCTGGGACGACCACGTCGTCTGCACGCCCCCCGGCGAACTCCCGCTGCTGTACATCGACCGTCACCTCGTGCACGAGGTGACGAGCCCCCAGGCCTTCGAGGGCCTCCGGCTCACCGGACGCCGCGTCCGCCGCCCCGAGGCCACGTTCGCCACGCCCGACCACAACGTGCCCACGACCGACCGGCGGCTCCCGATCGCCGACCCGGTCTCGAAGCAGCAGATCGACACGCTGCGGGCCAACTGCCGCGAGTTCGGCGTCCGGCTCTACGACCTCGGCGACGCCGACCAGGGCATCGTCCACGTCATCGGCCCGGAACTCGGCATCACGCAGCCGGGCATGACGATCGTCTGCGGCGACAGCCACACGGCCACGCACGGGGCCCTGGGCGCGCTGGCCTTCGGCATCGGCACGAGCGAGGTCGAGCACGTGCTGGCCACGCAGACGCTCCGCCAGGCGAAGCCCAAGTCGCTCGAGGTCCGCGTCGACGGCCGGCTCGCCCCGGGCGTCACCGCGAAGGACCTGATCCTGCACGTCATCGGCCGGCTCTCGACCGAGGGGGGCACGGGCCACGTCATCGAGTACACCGGCGAGTGCATCCGCAGCCTCGGCATGGCGGAGCGGATGACGGTCTGCAACATGTCGATCGAGGCGGGCGCCCGGGCCGGCATGATCGCGCCCGACGCCACCACGTTCGAATACCTCCGGGGCCGCGACTTCGCCCCGCGCGACTTCGCCGCGGCGGTGGCCCGCTGGGAGACGCTGCCGAGCGATCCCGGCGCCGCCTACGACCGCGTGGAGATCTTCCGCGCGGCCGACGTGGTGCCCCAGGTGACCTGGGGCACGAACCCCGCGCAGGTCGTGGGCGTCGATGCCGCCGTGCCGCATCCCGACTCGTTCGCCGACCCCAACGACCGCTCGAGCGCCGCGCGAGCCCTTGACTACATGGGCCTGGCCGGGGGCACGGCGATCGCCGACATCCGGCTCGACCGCGTGTTCATCGGGTCGTGCACGAACAGCCGCATCGAGGACCTGCGGGCCGCGGCGGCCGTCGTCCGCGGCCACCGCGTCGCCCCCACCATCCACGCGATGGTCGTGCCGGGGAGCGGCCGCGTGAAGCGGCAGGCCGAGCAGGAGGGGCTCGACCGCGTGTTCCGCGACGCCGGCTTCGAGTGGCGCGAGGCGGGCTGCAGCATGTGCCTGGGCATGAATCCCGACATCCTCACGCCCGGCCAGCGCTGCGCCTCGACGAGCAACCGCAACTTCGAGGGACGACAGGGCAAGGGGGGGCGGACGCACCTGGTCTCGCCCGCGATGGCGGCGGCCGCGGCCGTGGCCGGCCGGTTCGTGGACATCCGCACGTGGTCCTACCAGTGAGCCCCGCCCGGAGCCCGGCCTGACATGCAGCCCTTCACCACGCACACCGGGATCGTGGCCGCCCTCGACCGGGCCAACGTCGACACCGACCAGATCATCCCCAAGCAGTTCCTCAAGCGGATCGAGCGGACGGGCTTCGGCCAGTTCCTGTTC
>JBJTIV010000151.1:0-6975 GCA_046095145.1 Planctomycetaceae bacterium | reverse complement strand
GCCGTGGCGCCCGCAGCCACGTGGACCACGTTGCCGCCCCCCGCCGCGTTGCCGAGGGCGACCGTGCCGCCGGCCAGCGTGGTCGTGCCGGGAGCCTGCACGTCGAGTCCACCCAGCGCCCGCACGCTGCCGCTCACCGTCACCGTGGCGCTGGGTGGACTCGACGTGCAGGCTCCCGGCACGACCACGCTGGCCGGCGGCACGGTCGCCCTCGGCAACGCGGCGGGGGGCGGCAACGTGGTCCACGTGGCTGCGGGCGCCACGGCGCTCGTCACCTCCCGCATGACGGGCGACGACGGTCTCGTGAAGACCGGGAGCGGCCGGCTCACGCTCACGGGCAGCAGCACCTACGCCGGCACGACCGTCGTGTCGGCCGGCACGCTGGCGATCGGCAACGGCAGCACGGTGGGCAGCCTGTCGGGGCCGGTGCGCGTGGACGCCGCAGGCACGCTGCTCCTCAACCGTTCCAACACGCGGCCGATGGCCGCCGCGATTTCCGGGAGCGGCGCCATGATCCAGTCGGGCGTCGGCACCACGGTGCTCGCCGCGGCCAACACGTTCTCGGGCTCGACGACGGTGCAGGCCGGCGTGCTGCGGGTGGACCATGCCGATGGCCTGGCCTCGAGCCCCACGATCGTCGCCGGCGGCCGGCTCGAGGTGGCGCCGGGGGCGACCATGCGGGCGCCGCGCCTGCGGGTGGCGGGCGGCTCGCTGTCCGCGTCGACGCTGCTCGTCGGCGGCACGGTGGTGGGCATGGTCGCGATCGAGTCCGGGTCGCTGGCCGGCACCCCGGCCGTGAGCGTGGTGGCGGGAGGCACGCTCACGCTCCCGGACGCACGTCAGACCTTCGCGCTCGCGAGCCTGGCGGTCGACGGTGGCAGGGTCGACATCGGCCGCAGCCGGATCGACGTCGCTCCCGGCGGTGTGACGCTGGCGGACCTGCGGGCGGACCTGCTCGCGGCCCGCAACGGCGGCCTCTGGAACGGCACTGCCGGCATCGGCTCGAGCGCGGCCGCGTCGACGCTGTCCCGCGCCGTCGGATACCACGTGCAGGCAAGCGTCACCACGAGCGTGGCGTGGGCGGCCTTCGGCGACGTCAATCTCGACGGTCAGGTGGATTCCACGGACATCTCGCTCATCAATATGGGCGGCTTCTTCAATTCCGGCAGGACGGACGCCCACTGGTACCTGGGTGACTTCAACTACGACGGGCTCGTGAATTCCACGGACATCACCCTGCTCAATACCTCCGGGCTCTTCGGCTCCGGCCTCTACGCGTCGACACTCGGAGCGGGCGGCCTGCTTGCGCTGGGCTCGTTCGGCGGCGAGGGGCTGCCTCTCGAGCAGCCGTCGGTGGCCGGCTTCGCCACCGTGCCGGAGCCGTCGGGCGGTTTCCTCGCGGCCCTCGGGGCGGTCGTGGCTGCCCTGGCCTCCAGGCTCGCCCGGGGCCGAGAGCGGGTGTCCATCGACGGCGTGTCCTCGTGCCGATCTTGACGGTCGACGCCGGGAAGCGGATATTCTTTGCGCTGGGGTGAGGGATTTTCGGAGTTCGCTGGGCTATGAACACTTTTTACCGTGGTCCGGTGCGTCACTTCGCCGAATATCGGCGGCGGCGGGCGTTTACGCTCGTCGAACTGCTCGTCGTGATCGCGATCATCGCCGTGCTCATCGGGCTGCTCCTGCCGGCCGTGCAATCGGCGCGGGAGTCGGCACGGCGGATCGCCTGCGGCAACAAGATCCGGCAGTTGGCCCTCGCGGTGGTGAACTATCAGGACGCGAAGCGGGTGTTTCCCGCGTCGGTGTCGCAGTGGGGCGAGGGCAACGGGGCGAAGGTCTGCAGCAGGAACAACACCTGCACGGGGCGCGGTTGGATTCTCGAGACCCTGCCGTTCATGGAGCAGGCGGATCTCTACGCCAGGCTCGCACCGTCGACGACCGGAAACATCTACTCGAACGGCGGCCTCAAGGCCGTGGCCGCGTTGCTCAAGTCGCCGCTGAACGTCCTCGCGTGTCCGTCCGACCCCGACGGCAGCCGCACGTTCAGGGTGGACATCTCGGGCGTCACCGGCCCCTTCATGGATCAGTCGATGGCGGGCACGGAGGTGACCATCACGAACTACAAGGGTGTGTTGGGTGCGACCCGGGTGGGAGGAAGTTTCGGGAGCATCTGGCCGCGGCACGATGACGAGCCGTCCGCCGCCGTCGACTGTCACAACAACACGGGCAGCAAATCCTGCAAGGGAGTCTTCTGGCGCAACAGCTACCAGTATCCGGTGCGGATCAAGGACATGATCGACGGCACCAGCAAGACATTGCTCGTCGGCGAGGCCGTCTACGCGCATGACCATCACGCCGTGGCCCTCTACTCGGACGGCGACTGGGCCGCGTGCAACGTGCCGCTCAACTACCTGCCCAATCCGCCGGTGCCGCAGAATTGGTGGAACGTCCGCAGCTTCCGCAGCCTGCATCGCGGCGGGGCGAACTTCGCGAGAGCGGACGGGTCGGTGCGCTTCACCGACGAGTCGGTCGACATGACGGCCTACATCGCGCTCTCGACCCGGAATCGCGGCGACAGCACGGGCAACGAATGAACCCTTCGCGGTTGAGCGCGAGCGTGGCGGTTGGTGCGCTGGCGCTTGCCGCGGCCGCGGGGTGCGGCGGCAGGCCGGCGTCCGTGGCGGGCGTCGTGACGATGGCGGGGACCTCACTGGAGAACGGGGTGGTCACGTTCACGCCGGTGAAGGGCGGCCCCTCCGCCTACGGCACGATCACGGCCGGGGGACGCTACGAACTCAAGACCGGCGGCGGGCAGGGGCTCGAACTGGGCGACTACGTGGTGACGGTCGCCGCCAACGCCACGCCCGAGCAGGCCGCGGCGATGGGGATCAAGGTCGGCCGCGAGGGAATCATGCCGCTGCTCACGCCCATCACGTACGCCGACACGGCGACGACGCCGCTGAAGGCGACGGTCAAGGCGGGCCGCCAGGATCTCGATTTCGATATCGAGAAGTCCGGCGCGGCCGGCGGGGCGAAGTGATCGCTGCCATCCTCATCCGACCCGCTTGACGGTCGCCGCGACCCGCTCCTAGACTCCAGTAAAATCTGGTGAATCGACGGGGCGGACGTCTTTTCGTCAGGACGCGAGGTCGGGCATAGTCTGGGTGATGGGGGCGTCGTCTCCTCCTGGATGTGTGCGCCGTGCCGTGCGGGCTGGTGTCAACCGGGGGGAAAGTTCCATGCGTCGCTCATCGTTCGTGTCTGCACTGGCCTCGGGCCTCCTGCTCTTGGCGATCGCGCCGCGGGCGGTGGCGATCGACGTGTCGTGGACGGCCGGAACCGGCGCATACGACGTGGGCACTAACTGGAGCACGGGCCTCGTGCCCAGCGGCACCGACGTGGCCGTGATCGCCAACGGTGGCGTCGCCACGCTCACGCTCTCCGGTTCCTCCGCGGGTGCGCAACTCGCCGTCGGCCGCGACGGGACGGGCTCCCTGGTCGTCGCCGGCGCCGGCACGCATTCCGTGACGGGTCCGGCCTTCATCGGCTACACGGCGGGCACCGCGGCCGATGCGGTGGCGGGGATCGGTGCGCTGACGGTGGGTTCGGGGGCGACGCTGCGGATCGAAGGCGGCGTGGGCAACACGTTGGTCGGCGCCGGCGTCGGGTCGGTCGGCGGGGCCGGCTCCATCACCATCGCGAGCGGAGCCGAACTCGTCTTTGTGGGCGATGGGTCGACGAGATCGCTCGTCATCGCCGACACCGTCAACGGCAACTCCTCGACCGCGTCGCTCGACATCTCCGGCACGCTGACCGTGGCGGCCGGCGAATTCGTGGTCGCCCAGGGCCGGGCGAGCACGGCCGGCGGCGTCGGCACTGCGAGCGGCACCATCACGCTCAACGCCGGCGGCGTGCTCACGACCAACAACTGGACCAAGTTTGCATCGGACGTCTTCAACGGCCCGCGGGGGGGCGGCACGGCGCGGCTCATCGTCAACGGCGGGACGTTCAACAAGCTCGGCAACGGCGCGCTCGTCTTCGGCAACTACGACGGCACGGCCATCGTCACGCAGTCCGGTGGCAGCGTCAACGTCGCGGGCACGAGCGACGGGCTCTTCATCGGCGCGTGGGGCGTCTCGGGCAGCGGTTCCTACACGCTGTCGTCCGGCACGTTGAGCGTCAGTTCGAAGAATCTCACGATCGGCAAGAGCAACGGGCAGGGCACGTTCACGATGACGGGCGGGCTCGTGCAGAAGACGAGCGCGGAAGACTTCGAGATCGGCGACGGCGGCGCGGCCGTGGGCACGATGACGGTGAGCGGCGGCCTCGTGGACATTCAGGCGGGCGATCTGGCGATCGCCAGCTATGGCGCCACCGGCAGCCTGACGATCGGGGGCGCGGGGGTGGTTCGCGCGGGCAACGTGGTGTTCTCCAAGGGCGGCTCGAGCACCTTGGCCACGCTCACGCTCGATGCCGGCGGCCGGCTGGAGGCGGCCCGGATCTCTTCGGCGAACTCGGCGGCGACCACCACGCTGATGACGATCAACGGCGGCACGCTGGCGGCCACGGCGAACCAGCCGTCGTTCATCAGCGGCCTGGCCGGTCTGACGCTCGACGCCGGCGGGGCCACGATCGACACCCAGGCCTTCAGCGTCACCGTGCCGCAGCCGCTGATCGGCTCCGGCGCCCTGACGAAACTCGGTTCCGGGACGTTGACGATGACCGGAGCGGGGTCGTACTCCGGGCCCACGACGGTGGCGGCGGGCGGGCTCGGGCTCACGACGGCGCATACCGGCGGCGGTGCAGTCACCGTGGCCGCCGGTGCCGGTCTGGGCGTCGCCGTGGCGGGTGCCGCCAACACGCAACTGAATCTGTCGTCGCTCTCCCTGGGCAACGGCAGCACCGTCACGATCGACCTGGCGTCGTTCGGCAATCCGACGCTCTCGCCGCTGAACGTGGCCGGCGCGCTCACCACGTCCGGCGGCTCCACGGTGATCAACGTCGCCTCTGGAGCGCCCGCCACCGGCACCGTGCCGCTGATCTCCTACACCACGCTCAACAACTACAACTTCACGCTCGGCACCCTCCCGGTGGGCATGCAGGCCTCGCTCGTCAACAACTCGGCCGCCAACCGCATCGACCTGCTCGTCACGAGCATCCCGATCCGCCGCTGGGAGGGGAACGTCAATGCCGCGTGGGACACCTCGTCCGCGAACTGGGTGGCGACCTTCAGCGGGCCCGGGCCGAGCGCCGTGTTCTCCAACGGGGATGGTCCGGTGCTGTTCACCGACGAGGCCACCGGCCCCACGGCGGTCACGCTCAACACCACCGTCCAGCCGCTCGCCACGTCGTTCACCAACAACGTGCTGCCCTACAGCCTCACCGGCACCGGCACGATCGGCGGCACCGGGGGCGTGACCAAGTCGGGCTCCGCCACCGTCACGATCGGCACGCGCAACTCTTACACGGGCGTGACGCGGCTCGAGGGGGGCACCACGTCGATCGCCGTTCTGGCGAACGGCGGCGCGGCCAGCGGCATCGGTGCCGCCCCCGCGGCCGCGTCGAACCTCGTCTTCGCCGGCGGACGGCTGGAATACACGGGCTCGTCGGTCACCATCAACCGCGGCTTCTCGCTCACGGGTGATGGCGGTGGCATCTCGGTCACGCAGACGAACGCGCTGGTGTCGACGTCGGGCACCGTGACGGCCGACTCGGGTCGATTCGTCAAGGGCGGCCCCGGCCACCTGCGGCTCACGGGCACGGCCAACGCCCTGGGCCGGGTGAGCGAGAGCGCGGGCCTGATCGTCGAGTCGGGATCGCTGCAGTTGTGCGGCTTGGTTCAGACGCCGCCCGCGCAGATCACCACGGTGCCCGGCGAAGTTCCGATCGGAGGTGTCGCCGACGCGGCGGCGAGCCTGGCGATGACGAACTCCACGCTCAACGCCACTGGCTGGCTGTCGCTCGGCCACGAGACGGGGACGGCCAACTCGACCACGACGCTGCTCCGCGCGGCGGTCAACGCGAGCGACCTGCGGATGGGCTACTCGGCCCTGCTGAACTCCGGGTCGCACGCGCTGACGCTGGACAACTCGACCGTGTCGGTCACCGGGCAGGCGCTCATCGGCAACATCAATCCCTCGGTTGCGACGGTGCTGCTGCAGGGGACGTCGGCCTTCCGGGTCGGCACCACCATGAACATCGCCAACCTGCCCGGCACGGTGGGCACGGTCACGATGAGCAACACGACCACGCTCACGGTGCTCGGTCAGTTGCGGGTCGGCGACCTCGGTGCGGGCAGCCTGACGGCGACGGGCAGTGCCCGGCTCCTGCTCAATGATCTGCAGCTCGCCCAGGGGCCCGTTGCGACCGGCACGATGACCATGGGTACCGACAGTTCGGCCGTGCTCACGGGGTATGTGGCGGTCGGCAACTCGGGCAACGGCGCGCTCGCCATGAGCGGCCGCAGCCGCATGAGCGTGCAGTACGACCTCAACGTGGCTGACCTCGGCGGCTCGACCGGCACGTTGACCATGGCCGACCGGGCGGCCGCGTCGGGAGCCTCGCTGTATCTCGGCAAGGGCGCCGCCAGCACGGGTCAGGTGACCATCAGCGGCGGCACGCTCTCCCAGACCAACGCCGCCGGCGAGTTCATCGTCGGCCGCGAGGGCGCGGGCGTGCTCACGATCAGCGGTTCCGGCCGCGTGTTGGCCTCCGCCACGTCGGGGCTCGTCCTGGCGTCGGGGAGCACGGCCACCCAGGGGCTCGTGAATCTGAACGGCGGTACGCTCGAGGTGACGCGAATTTCCCGCGGTAGCGGCACCGGCGCGGGCCTCGTGCTCAACGGCGGCACGCTGCGGGCGGCCGTGAACGCCAATGCGGACTTCCTGAGCGGCCTCGACACGGCGGACGTCCAGGCTGGCGGTGCACGGATCGACACCAACGGGCAGAGCGTCGGGGTCGCGCAGGTGCTCACAGGGT
>JBJTIV010000150.1:0-12822 GCA_046095145.1 Planctomycetaceae bacterium | reverse complement strand
CGGCGCCCACCCCGACCCCGATCGTCTACCCGCGACTGTGGACGGATGAATTCAACCGGCCCAATACCGCGACGCTACCCGCGCCGTGGCGGACCGTCTCCGGGCTGTTCTCGGTGACGAGCAACCGCGTGGTGGCCCGGTCCTCCGGCACCTCGCTCGCCGTGGTGAACGGCGTGGCGGCGGCCGACGTGGTCGTCCGCTCGACCGTGTCGCTCGGCACCAGCGGCTCCGCCGGCCTCGTGCTCCGCCAGACGACGAGTGGCATGTATTACGCCACGCTCTCCCGCACGGCCGCGGGCGTCGTGGCCGAGATCTGGCGGCAGCAGGGCACGAAGACGACCGTCCTGGCATCGCGGCTCGCCGGCGGCTCGTCGGGGATCCTCGAGTTCTCGGCGACGGGCACTCGGCTCACGCTGTCGTTCGGCGGCCGGGAACTCCTGTCCCGCGACGATGCGGTGCTCCGCGGCCCCGGTGGCGTCGGCTTCAGGACCCGCGGCCCCGGCGGCAGCCTCGACTCGTTCTCGGCCTACCGTCGCGGCTGAGCGGCCGGCTCCGCCCACGCCGACACGGGCACGCAGCTGCAGAACAGGTTGCGGTCGCCGTGGACGTTGTCCACGCGACCCACGGGAGGCCAGTACTTCCGCCGCTCGAGACCAGCCACCGGGAAGGCGGCCGCCTCGCGCGAGTAGGGGCGGCTCCAGGCCGTGGCCGCGACGGCGGCCGCGGTGTGCGGCGCGTGCTTGAGCGGATTGTCGTCCGGCGGCCATTCGCCCGCCTCGATGCGGCGGATTTCGCCGCGGATCGCGATCATCGCGTCGATGAACCGGTCGAGCTCCGAGAGCGAGACGCTCGCGGCCGTGCGGGAGAGCGTGGCGACGTACCTGCCACTCGTCGTGTGCCGCAGCACGAGGCCGACCGAGGTGCTCGAGCCGAGCGAGACCGTCGACCGCACGACCACGTCGGCGGCCGACACGCCGCCCACGATCGCCAGCGACATGCCCGTGGCCCGGGCCAGCACGCGATTGCTCGCCACCGAGAACCGGCCCGAGAGCGTCTTCCAGGGGGCCGGCAGCGTCGCCAGGGTGGGCCGGTTGAACTCGTCGGCATGGAGGCGGGAGAAGACGACCGGCTCGGGTGAGGCAGCGGGCGCCGGCGCGGGAGCCGGTGTCGGCGCGGGAGCGGGGACCGGGGCCGGCGGAGCCACCGCCGCCGTCAGCCGCCCGATCGCCGCGAAGGCGTTCACGCGGCCGCCACTGGCCACCTTCCCGGCGAGGGCCGGCACCGCGTCGACGGAGCCGAGAATCGCGTCACGGATCTGCGCGACGCTCGCGTTGGGGCGGACGGAGGCCAGCAAGGCGACCGTGCCGGCCACCTGCGGCGCGGCGAACGAGGTGCCCGAGAGCGAGCCATACCCGCCGCCGAGCGACGTGGAGAGGATGCCGACCCCCGGCGCGGCCACGTCGATGCTCGCGGCACCGTAGTTCGAGAAGCCCGCGAGCCCGTCGGCGGCGTCGGAGGCCGCCACCGTGATCATGCCGTCCGAGGTGAAGCTGGCCGGATACCGCGGCACGAGGTCGGTGTCGCTGCCGTCGTTGCCGGCCGCCACGACGACCGTGATCCCCGCGGCCACCTGGGACCGGATCGCGGTGTCGATCGAGCCCGGCAGGCCCAGCAGGCCGCCCCAGCTGATGGTGGTGGCGACGATGGGCACGCCCTGCCGCTTCAGCTGCGTGACGTACTCGAGGGCCGACACGGCCGCGCCCGCGTAGCCCATGCCGTTGTTGCCCGAGAACCGCACCGGCAGGATGGACACCTGCCAGCAGACGCCGCTGCCACCCAGCGCGTTGTCGCCCACGGCGCCGATGATCCCCGACACGAACGTGCCGTGCCAGAAGCCGTCCTGGGGCGTGTTGTCGTTCTCGACGAAGTCCCAGCCGTGGACGTCGTCGACGTAGCCGTTGCCGTCGTCGTCCCGGCCGTTGCCGGCGACCTCCAGCGGGTTGGTCCAGATGTTGGCGGCGAGATCCGGATGGGTGAAGTCGATCCCGGAGTCGATGACCGCCACCACCACGCTTCGCGATCCGGTGGTCACGCCCCAGGCGGCGGCGGCATGCAGGCCGGGTCCCGAGACGCCCTCGCCCCCGAGCGCCCACTGCGCGGCGAAGCTCGGGTCGTTGGGCGCGACCGACAGCGCGATCCGTGATTCGAGCCCCTCCGGCGCGAAGAGCCCCTGCCGACGACGAGCGCGTTCCATGGCTGCGAGCCTCCCTGCCCGATTCCCGGCCCGCGGTCGTGCGGGCCACCCGGTAGGAAAGTTTTTTTCCTACGAGTTCATCGTTCGCCTGTCCGTCGCCAGAGTCAAACTGGAGAACCTGGGCAACCAGAACCCGTTTCGAAGGGTGGACTTGCGCGGTGGTGCGGGCGCCCTGCGAAAACCTGATACCCCCCTATGTGGGTACCGATGATACCCCACGAAGGCGGGGGTCGTCCTCGTCGGGGTGGTGCGACGCCAATCAGGGAGGCAGGTGCGTCATGGGGTCGAGCGTGGGGACGGTGGTCGTGAGGCTGGCGGTGGTGGCCGCCGTGATCTGTGGGGTTCCCGGTCGGGCCCAGTGGGCCGACTGCGACGTCCCGTGCCGGCTGCTGGATCCCCTCGGGCAGGATCCGCTGTGGACGGGCCGCACCGACGCGCTGCTCTTGTGGCGCGACGCGCCGCAGTCACAGCCGCTGTTCAACGTCATCGAGGGGGACGGCGCCCCCGGTGCCGTGGCGCTCGACGCCTCCGACTTCCAGAGCGGCATGGCGGCCGGTCCGCGGTTCGCGCTCTTTCGCCACACCGGCGACATGGGGGCCATCGAGTTCAACTACCTGCGCGTGCAGTCGTTCACGTCGAGCCGCACGCTGCCGCAGGACGAGATCGGCTACTACGACGCCTATCCGCACGGGCTGTACTGCTGCGACACCTTCATTCCACGGAGCGACGTGTCGGGCTCGATGGGCAGCTCGCTGCAGAGCGCCGAGGTGAACCGGCGGTTCCCCACCGACGGCCGGCTGGGCTGGCTGGCTGGCTTCCGCTGGGTGGAGTGGAACGATTCGCTGGGGCTCCAGACGGTGACGGTGCCGGAGGGCTCCGACCCCTTCACCAACGACTATCTCACCCGCACGAGCAACGACCTCTACGGCATGCAGATCGGGGCCGACTCGATCCTCTACGGTCTCGGCGGTCCGTTCCGGGTCGAGGGCATCGGCAAGGCCGGCATCTACTACAACGACGCCTGGCAGTCGTCGCGCTTCTCGACGACGGCGGGACAGGGCGAAACGCTCGCCGTGGCCACGAGCACGGCCCGGGCGGCGTTCGTCGGCGAAGTCGGCCTGACCGGTGTCTACGACATCACGGAGCGGATCTCGCTCCGGGCCGGCTACGCGATCTTCTGGCTCAGCGGCCTGGCGCTCGCCCCCGAGCAGTACGGCGTCAATCAGCTCTGCCAGGAGAATCCGATCCGCGGTGCGACCGACACCGCCGGCAGCGTGGTCGTTCAGGGACTGTCGCTCGGCCTCGAGGGACGCTGGTGACGGCGGCGGCGCAGGGCGGCCGTGGCGGCCAGCGTCGCCAGGCCGCCTGCGCCGGTGGCGACGGCGCTCGGCTCCGGCACGAATGGAATCGACGTGTCGAAGTCGACTTGCACGAACCGCACGTTCCAGCCCTCCTGCGTGCAGTTGCCCGCCAGGTTGAGGTTCGTGAAGCGCAGCTCGAGCGACGAGATGCCGGTGCCCGAGAGACCCGTGGTGACGTTCAGGAAGGCCTGGCTCGGCACGTAGAAGTTGCCCGGCCAGGAGGGCGAGCCGCCGAGGAAGGCGGCCGCGCTGCCGCTCACGTGGGGCAGCGCGGCCGAGCCCGACGGGGTCAGGTACGTCGGGGCCAGGTAGGCGGTCTGGCTGACGAGCGTGCCCGTCTTGAAGGGTGACGGGCCGAACACGGGGTCGTCGATCAGCACCGAGCTGCCGCTCGTGAACGCCGACAGCGGCAGGCCCAGCCAGGTGCCGCTGCCGTTGAGCCGGTATTGCACCTGCCCGGTGTTGATGGGCAGGCCGGAGGTGCCCGTCGCATAGAGGAATTGGTGGGCGATGCTGATGCGGGCGTTCTGCGCCGGCACGGTGCCCGACAGCCCGCTGAACACCGGGCTCGCGAGGAAGCCGGCGCTGCTGTACGGGGGTTGCATGCCCTGCGCGACGATGCGCCAGTGCGGGCTCGTGCCCCCCGTGATGGTGCCGGTGCCGGAGTAGGTGCCCGTCCAGAGCCACTTGTTGTCGGCTGGGACGAAGAACGGCGAGGTGCTGGTCCGCACCCAGCCGCCGTCGGTGGTCTGGAAGTTCCACGTCGCTCCGGCCACGGCCGGTGCGGGCGCGGACAGGCCGGCGACCACCGCCACGGTGACGAGCGCGACGGCCGTCGAGCCGAGCGTCCGCCGCGGCGCCCGCGATCGGCGCCGCCGCCGGCCGACGAACAGCAGGCAGCCGAGGCCGCCGATCCCGGCGAGCGCCAGCGTCTCCGGTTCGGGACACTCGTAGACGCCGTCGAGCGCGACCGAGTTGATTTCCCAGACGACGCCGTTCGTGCCGGTCGTCGCTAGGTTGGTGGCCATCACGAATCGGAACTGGATCTCGTCGTACTGCGACAGCCCGAAGTCGGCGTAGGTCAGCGTCAACACGCTCGATTCGTGGGCCCCGGTGTCGAACGCCGGAGTGCTGCCAGACCAGGCCAGCACCGTGCCTGCCGGCGTGGTCGAACTGTCGATGAGCGAGCCGAAGAGCGGCTGCGTCGGCGGCCCGTAGTTCGGCTTGTAGTTGTCGGGCGGGTCGACGTTATTCGCGTCCTTGAAAAAGGCGTTGGGAACGCCCCGCCAGCCGCTCCAGCCCGTCCCGCTGTCCACGCGGAACTGCACCTGCCCGAGTTGGTTCGCGGTTCCGGACAGGACCGGGAAGTTGTAGCGGTGAGTGACCTCGAAGCTGACCTGCGGCTTGTTGTTGTCGAGCACGAGGCAGGGGCTGGTGAGGATCGCCGCCGAGAGCGCGGCGTTGGTGCCGCTGATCGCCTGCCAGCCACCGTAGCTGTCACTCGGGCCCAGGGTCCAGTTCCAGTAGGGGGTGGATGTGCCTGGGACATCCGGGTCGGGGTCCGGCAGCCATGGATAGTTTTTGCCGTTCGGTGTGTTGAAGTTGTACGTGAGTACGTTGGCGGCCCGCGCCGAGAGCGGAGCGACCGCCGCACCCCCCACGATCACGAGCGCGAGCATCGTTCCGGTCCGCAACAGTCGGAATCGCATCGTTGGCATCTCCCACACTGGGGCACAGGCCGCATCCGGGATGCGCGGTTCACGCGCCGACGTGCGTTTCGGCGCCACGAAGAAACCGTCGCGGCCGGTGGCTCACGCCTCCCGTCCACGTCGGCTTACGCTGCGCCGGGCCGCGGAAAGAGCCGCGAGGCCCAGCAACTCGTCCACCGAGACTGCTGTCGTCCGGGGCGGCCCCGCGGGCGCTGTGGCACGCGGCATCGTCCCGGCACGGCCAACCGTTCGCGGCGCGTGACGATGCAGGCAAGCGGCCGCGGCGGGCTCTCGCGCAACTGCCGGGCGGCGGACGGGTTGCGCCGCGCGGACGTCGTGGCCGTCCCGCGTTGACAGTCCCGCCGCGGCCCATGAACAATCGCACGCGTGGACGGAACCATGGCGTCGCCGACAGCATCCTCGCCGCCCGTGCTCGTCGTCGGCGACGTGATGCTCGACCGCTACCTGCACGGGTCGGTCGAGCGGATCTCGCCCGAGGCACCGGTGCCGGTGCTCCACGTGCGGATCACCTACGTGCGACCCGGCGGGGCCGCCAACGTGGCCGTGAACGTGGCGGCCCTGGGGGGCGTGCCGCGGCTGGTGGGGGCGGTCGGCGCCGATGCCGCGGCCGACCACCTGCGGCGCACCCTCGCCGAGGAAGGCGTGGCGGCCGAAGGCCTGCTCGTGACCGACACGGTGCCCACCACCACGAAGACGCGGCTGCTCTCCGGCCACCACCAGGTGGCCCGGTTCGACGAGGAGCGACCGCTCACCGACGCCGCCGCCCACGCGGCGCTCGTGGAGCGGGCGCGGGGCCTGGTCGCGGGCGTGGGGGTGGCGGTGCTCTCGGACTACGCCAAGGGCGTCTGCGACGCCGCCGTCTGCCGGGCCGTGATCGAGGCGGGCCGGGGCCACGGTGATCGTCGACCCCAAGGATGCCGACTTCACGAAGTACGCGGGCGCCGACGTGATCACGCCCAATCGCGGCGAGGCGGCGGCGGTGGTCCAATTCCCCATCCGCGACGCCGACGACGCCATCCGCGCCGCCCGGAGGATCGCGGAGCGATTTTCCATCGCCTCGGTGATCGTCACGCTCGGCGAGCAGGGCATGGTGGTCGTGGCGGACGGCGACGTGTCGCTGATTCCCACGCAGGCCCGGCGGGTGTTCGACGTCACCGGTGCCGGCGACACCGCCGTGGCGATGCTCGCCGTGGCGCTCGCCGAGGGGGCCGACCTGCCGCAGGCGTGCTTCCTCGCCAACGCTGCCGCGGGCCTGCAGGTGGCCCGCATCGGCACGGCACGGATCTCGCGGGGCGAGGTGATGGAGGCCGTCGACCGCGAGGAGACGGTGGCCCGCGGCAAGGTGGTCGACGCCGACACGCTGCGGCTGCTGGTACGCCGGGCGCGGGCCGAGGGCCAGCGGGTCGGCTTCACCAACGGCTGCTTCGACATCCTCCACCACGGCCACGTGGCGCTGCTCGACGCCGCCGCCCGCGAATGCGACGTGCTCGTGGTGGGCGTCAACTCCGACGCCTCCGTCCGCCGCTTGAAGGGCAGCCCGCGGCCGTTCGTGACCGCTGCGGAGCGCACGGCCGTGCTCGCCGGCCTGGCCAGCGTGGCCTGGGTCTGCGAGTTCGACGCCGACACGCCGCTCGACCTGATCCGCGCGGTGGAGCCCGACGTGCTCGTGAAGGGGGCGGACTACACGGTCGACCGCGTGGTGGGCGCCGACCTCGTGCTGGGCCGCGGGGGCCGCGTGGTCACGCCCGTGTTCGTGCCCGAGGCCTCGACGACCACGATCGTCGACCGGATCCGGGCCTCGGGGCCGCCGGCATGATCCTGCTCACGGGTGCCGCCGGCTTCATCGGATCGAACATCCTGGGGGCGCTCAACGCCCGGGGCCGCGACGACGTGATCGCCGTCGACGACCTCAGCGACGGGGCGAAGTGTGCGAACCTGGCCGGCCGCTCGTTTGCCGACTACCTCGACGCCGACGACCTGTTCACCGGCCGCGGGCGGCTGCCGCGGCTCACGGCCGTCATCCACCAGGGCGCCTGCGTCGACACGACCGCCCGCGACGGCCGGGCCGCGATGCGGGCCAACTACGACGTCCCGAAGCACGTGCTCGCGCTGGCCCGGGAGCACCGCTGCCCGCTCGTCTACGCGAGCTCGGCGGCCGTCTACGGCGCCGGCGCCGCCGGGTTCCGCGAGGAGCCGGCCTGCGAGCGGGCGGTCACGCCCTACGCCTTCTCCAAGTGGGCGTTCGACCAGTTCGTGCGGCGCGAGCTGGCCGCGGGCCGCGCGGGCGACGTGCCGATCGTGGGCCTCCGCTACTTCAACGTCTACGGTCCCGGCGAGGGCCACAAGGGCCGGATGGCGAGCGTGGCCTGGCATGCCTTCCAGGCGGCGCGACGGGGCGAGGCCCCGCGGCTGTTCGCCGGCAGCGACGGCTTCCTCCGCGACTTCGTCGCCGTCGCCGACGTGGCCGCGGTGAACCTCTTCTTCCTCGACGCGGCCATGGCGGGCCGCGATGCGAGCGGCATCTACAACGTGGGCACGGCCGCACCGCGGTCGTTCGGCGACCTGGGGCGGATCGTGGCCGCGGTCGCGGGCACGCCGCCGCCGGTCACGATCCCCTTCCCCGACGACCTCCGCGGCCAGTACCAGGACTACACCTGCGCCGACATCGCGCGGCTGCGGTCCGCCGGCTGGACGCGGTCCTTCCTGTCGCTCGAGGACGGCATCGCCGCCTACTGGAAGGCGCTCGACGGCTGAGCGAGCCCGGGCTGCGCGTGGGGCGGGTGCAGCCGCCGCCACTCCGCGGGCTCCACGGGCCGGGGGTCGGCCCACAGGCCGCGGCGGGCCCGGCGGGCCTCGGCCTCGGCGGCCTCGATCTCCTCGTCGGCACTGAAGCCGCCGAACGACCAGGCGAGGCCGTCGGCCACGAGCGCCCGGTTGACGTTCGTGTCGCCGGCCCAGAGCACCCCGAGCAGCCGGCCGTGCTGATCGCGGGCCTCGCCGGTCACGCGGACCGCCGTGCCGATCTTCGCGGCGAGCGCCGCCCGGGCCGCGTCGCCATACGGCTGCCCGTGCTCGGGCGCGTCGATCCCCACGAGCCGGATCTTCACGACGCGGCCCTGGTCGTCGAGGCAGGTGACCGTGTCGCCGTCGTGCACGGCCTGCACCCGCCACAGCGGCCGCCCCGCCGCGTCGCGACGCGGACACATGGGCGCGGCGAGCGTGAGCACCGCCGAGATCGCCGCCGCCACGATCACCCAGGCGGCACGAAAGCGCCGCGGCAGGCCCCGAGGAGGTGAAGGGATCTTCATCGATCAATGCGGCTCTCGTGGTGAAGGGGGTTGCCCGTGCCATCGAGCCGGCGTTGCTGGCCAGCGCAGGCAGGATGCCGAAGCGCAGACAGCATCGAGTGAGCGAAGGCCAGGATGGCCGCAGCGAACGTCCGGACGAGATGGCACGGGCAACCCCCCGCCCCGCTCATACGCGACCTCGCATGAGCAGTTTCCAGGGTCACTGGCGAACCCGGCGGCTCGTCTGGCACACTCGCAGCCCCGGGTCGATGACAAGTATACGATCGGCCCCGCGAATCCTTCCCGGAGCCTGCCGTGCTCGACCGCCGCTTCGTCGCCGACAACGTCGACCTCGTCACCACCAACTGCCGCCGCCGCGGCTCGTCCGCCGACGTGGCGCGGTTCGCCGACCTGGACCGCCTGCGGCGGCAGCTGCAGGCCGACATCGACCGGCTCAACCAGCAGGCCGGGCAGGTGAGCAAGTCGATCGGCAAGGCGGCCGACGCCACGGAGCGCGAGGCGAAGAAGGCCGAGGGCCGCCGGCTCCGCGAGGAGGTGTCGGCGCTCGAGGCCAAGGCGGCCGAGATCGTGGCCGAGGGCGACGCCATCCTGCGCGCGATCCCCAACCTCACGCATCCCGCGGCCCCGGAGGGGGGCGAGGCCGATGCGGTCGAGATCCGCCGCGGCGCGACGCCCGTGCGGTCGTTCGACTTCGCGCCGCTCGACCACGTGGCTCTCGGCGAGAACCTGCGGCTGTTCGACTTCGAGGCCGGGGCGAAGGTGGCCGGCCACGGGTTCTATTTCCTGACCGGCGACGCGGTGCTGCTCGAGCTGGCGCTGCAGCGCTACGCGGTGGACCTGCTCGTCCGCGCGGGATTCACGCCGATGACCACGCCCGACCTGGCGCGGGACGTGATCCTCGAGGGCACGGGCTTCATGCCGCGCGGCCCGGAGACGCAGATCTACTCGATCGCCGGCACGGACCTCTCGCTCGTGGCCACGGCCGAGATCACGCTCGGCGGCGCCTTCCACGAGCGGATCTTCGAGGCCGACGAGCTGCCGCTGGCCCTGTGCGGCATCAGCCACTGCTTCCGCACGGAGGCCGGCGCCCACGGCAAGGCCACCCGCGGGCTGTACCGCGTGCACCAGTTCACGAAGGTGGAGATGTTCGCCTTCACGGCGCCCGGGGAGAGCGACGCGATGCACGAGCGGCTCCTCGACCTCGAGTGCCGGCTGTTCGACGGGCTGGCCATCCCCTACCGCGTGGTCGACACGGCGGCGGGCGACCTCGGCGGCCCGGCCTACCGGAAGTTCGACCTCGAGGCCTGGATGCCGGGCCGCGGCGCGGCCGGCGAGTGGGGCGAGGTGACGAGCACCTCGAACTGCACCGACTACCAGTCGCGCCGGCTGGGCCTGCGGTATCGCAAGCCGGGCGAGAAGGGCACGCACTTCGTGCACACGCTCAACGGCACGGCGGTGGCGATCAGCCGCGCGATCATCGCGATCCTCGAGAACCACCAGAACGCCGACGGCACCGTGACGGTGCCGGCCCCGCTCGTGGCCTGGATGGGCAAGGACGTGATCGGCCGCTGAGGCGGATTGCTTCACGCCCGGGCTCGGCATCGTGCCGCCCCGGGCTTGGCCGGCATCCGCCGGCTGGAGTCAACCCGGCCCTCCGGGCCTGGCGCGTCTTGAGAGTTGGCGTCACATCCCGAAGGAAGCCCCACGCGCTGAGCGCGGGGAATACGGTTCGCCACCCGTCCAGTGAACACGTGGCCGCTCCGGCCTGCGACCCGATTTCCCGTCGCTCGCTCCGGGCTTCCCTCACGGAGCAATCGTGCCTCGCGCATGCAGCCCGGCCCTTCGGGCCTGGCGCGTCGGGAGTGCACTTCTCCGAAACAAACCTCCATCACGGGTCGTGATGGTGCGCGACGTCATCGTTGAAGCCCCCGGCGGCAGCTGGGGGACTCCGGGTAGCCCTGGCTCCAGGCCCCCATGCGGATCAAGCGTGCTGACCGAAGACCCCGCGACGTCGGGGCGCATGGAAGACGGTCTCCGCCGCGACGCGGAGTCCCCGGGCTTCCGCCCGGGGCTTGCATGCGCGTCCCCGGTTCCGACCACCTCCGCGGACACCGTTCGGCGCGAATTCAGCCGTCATCCGCCACCGTCGCTCGCTGCGAGTGCAACACACACAAGCACGAGTGCCGGGCCCAGCGCTCGGGGCTGGGCGGCGCTGTCGCGCCTCACCACTTGAGGCCGAACGTCGCGCCGGCGGAGTCGCCTCCGAGGCCGCCCTTGAGCGGGGCGGTCCGCTTCTTCGCCGCGGCCGGAGCGGCCGGTTCGTCGGCCGCGGGCTCCGCCTCCCGCCCACCCGCCTGCGCGGCGGGCGCCGGGGCCAACGCCTTGATGGAGAGCGACATCCGCTGGGCCTCGGGATCGCAGGCCAGCACGCGGCACTCCACCTCCTGCCCCTCGCGGACCACGTCGGCGACGCTGCGGACGTGCCGCGTGGCGAGCTCCGACACGTGCACGAGCCCCTCGACGCCGGGCTCGAGCCTCACGAAGGCGCCGAACTGAGCGATCCGGCTCACCGTGCCCCGCACGGTCGCGCCCACGTGGTACTTCGCCGCCGCCCGCTTCCACGGGCTCTCCACGAGGTCGCGGGCCGAGAGGCCGATCTTGCCGGTCTGCCGGTCGACCCGTTTCACGATCACGCGGACCTTCTGGCCCGGCTGGAGCACGTCGGCGGGATTGGCCACGCGGTCCCACGACAGCTCGCTGACGTGCACGAGGCCCTCCACGCCGTTGCCGATGTCCACGAAGGCCCCGAAATCGCGCACGCTCCGCACCGTGCCCTCGAGCTCGGTGCCCGGCTCGAGCGTCTCGAGCAGCTTCGCCTTGGCGTCGGCCGCCTGCTTCTCGATCACCGCCCGCCGGCACGATCTCGGTGACGAGGCTGTCGAGCGTCTGGCCCACCATCTCCTCGAGGTTCTCGACCCGCCACACGCTCACGAGACTCGCCGGCATGAAGCCGCGGAGGCCCGCCACCTCGCACTCGAGCCCGCCCTTGTTGGCGGCCGTCACCTTCGCGGCCACGACCATGCCCGCCTGGACCTGCGACCAGTCCTCGACCGCGACGGCGTGGTGGGCGAGGGCCACCTCGTAGAGATTGTCGTCGTCGTTGCGGCCGCCCACGGCGACCTCGATCACGGCGCCGACGGCCGGAATGTCCAGACCCGCGTCGAGGAGGCCCGCGAGCTTGAGCGCCCCCTGGCGGCGGCCGCCGAGGTCGACGAAGGCCGTGTCGGGGCCGATGGCGAGCACCGTGCCGTGCACCCGCGTGCCGGGCTCGAGCGGCGCCTCGAGCCGGCCGGCGGCCGCGGCCGCGAGCAGGGCGTCGACCTCGACGCCGGCGAGCGCCGCGTCGAACTCGGCGGCCAGCTCGTCGTCGAGCGCCTCGCGGACGTTGGGCACGGCGATGCGGCTGGAGGGGGGCGGGGGCAGGTCGGCCCGCGGGCCCCGAGGGGCATCGCGGCGCCGGCCCTTGCCTCGGTCGCCGCCGCCCGGGGGCGGGGCGGCGCCGGCCGGCTGGCTCGGGGCCGCCGGAGCCGCTGCGGCCGCCTCCGCATCGACCGCAGCTGGAACCACCGCGTCGTCGCCGGCGTGTGGCTGCGGTGGGGCCACGTACTCGGGCCGCGGCGCCAGCGACGGCGGCTTCACGCCGGGCCGCTGCGTGCCGATCGGGATCCGGCGCGCAGCGCCGGCATCGGCCGCGGGCGGCGCGTCGTCACCGGTGGGAGTGTCGGGCGCGGTGCTCATCTGCCGCGACGGGCCGGTGCGAGGAGTGCGGGAAACAGGACTTGAACCTGCACGGTATTACTACCACCAGGCCCTCAACCTGGCGCGTCTGCCAATTCCGCCATTCCCGCGGCGTGTGGAGGCCGGTGACCGCGGCGCATGGGCCGCAACAACCGACCGGATGCATTCTCGACCGGTTCGAGGGTCAGTCAAGCCGCCCCGGGATGGCCGCCGTGGCCCGCGCGGTCGCGTTGCCGCGGGCGCGCTGTTTCCCAACCGGCTCGTCGCCGCGAGCGTGCCGCTGGCGGCACTGGCCATCGGCAACGTGGCGCTGCCCGGCTACTCGAGCCCGTGGCTGGCCGCGATCGTCTACGCGGCGACGGCGTTTCCCG
>JBJTIV010000149.1:0-9856 GCA_046095145.1 Planctomycetaceae bacterium | reverse complement strand
CAAGCTCGGCAAGGCGCCGCCCGAGGCGGTGGCGGTGGAGCTCGCGGCGCACGGCGTGGCGGCCGACGCGGCGGCGGCGTTGCTGGAGATGGCGGGCCTCGTGGGGCCGGTGGACGCGGTGCTCGGGCGGCTCGAGGCGCTCGTCGGCGACGCCCCGGCGGGCCGCGCCGGCGTGGGGGCGCTCCGCGAGATCGCGGCGGGCGCCGCCGCCGCGGGCGTGCCGGCCGGGCGGCTGGTGATCGATCCCTCGATCGCCCGCGGCCTCGACTACTACACCGGCATCGTGCTGGAGACGGTCCTCGACGACCTGCCGGCGCTCGGCAGCGTCTGTTCCGGGGGCCGCTACGACAACCTCGCGGGCCTCTACACCAAGCAGCCGCTGCCTGGCGTGGGCGCCTCGCTGGGGATCGACCGGCTGCTGGCGGGCCTCGAGGAGCTGACCGGTGCGGCCACGGTCGAGACGCCCGCGGACGTGTTCCTCGTGCACTTCGACCCCGTGCACCTGGCTGACTACGTGAGAATCGCCGCGGCCTTGCGGGTGGCGGGGCTGGCCGTGGAGTTCTTCCCGGAACCGAAGAAGGTGGGCCAGCAGCTCAAGCTCGCGGCCAAGCGGGGCGTGCCGGCGGCGCTCGTGCTCGGCGGCGACGAGTTCGCCGCCGGCACGGCCCAGTTCAAGGACATGGCCGCCCAGACGGCCGAGACACTCCACTGGGGCGGCGATTCCGCCGCCCTGGCCGCCGCCGTGCGGTCACGGGTGGCGGCGATCCGCGGCGGAAAACGCGGTTGACGAAGGGAACCATCCGCCCCTGGCGTGCGTAGAAGACGGACGGTCGCCGGCGGACCGTCGCGCCTAGAATGAGGTGCGGCGGCAAGGAATCGTCGGAGCCCGCGGAGACCCCCGAATGCCCGTCTTGATCGACCCCGTCTATATGATCGCCATCGCCCCGGCCCTGCTCCTGGCCGCATGGGCCCAGTGGCGGGTGCAGGCCTCGTTCGCCAAGGCGTCCCGCGAGCCGGCGCCGCTGTCCGGCGCCGCCGCCGCCCGGCACATCCTCGACTCGGCCGGCGCCACCGACGTGCGCATCGAGACCATGCCCGGCCACCTCACCGACCACTACGACCCGCGGCAGAAGGTGCTGCGGCTGTCGCAGGACGTCTATTCCGAGCGGTCGCTGGCCGCCGTGGGCATCGCCGCCCACGAGGCGGGCCACGCGCTGCAGGATGTCCAGGGCTTCGCGCTGATGGGCGTGCGCAACGCCGCCGTGGGCGTGGCCAACCTGGGCAGCGGGCTGGGTGCGCTGCTGCTGTTCGTGGGCCTCGGCTTCGCGCTCCAGACGCTGGCGTGGGTCGGGGTCGCGCTGTTCGCGGGCACGGTCTTCTTCCAGCTCGTGAACCTGCCGGTGGAGATCGACGCCAGCAACCGGGCGAAGGCCCAGCTCGTGAACCTCGGCATCGTGCCGGCGGCGGAGATGCCGGCCGTGAACTCGGTGCTCAACGCCGCGGCCTGGACCTACGTGGCCGCGACGCTCCAGAGCATCCTCACGCTGCTCTACTACGCCTTCCTGATCGTGGGCAACTCCCGCGACGACCGGTAGGCGTCAGTGGTTGAGTGAATAGAGCAGCACGTTGAGCGCGATCTTCTCGGCGTCGTCGCGGCCGTAGCCGGCGCACTCCATGGAATTCGCCCGCTCGAGCGCGCACGACAGGTCATAGGGCGAGAAGATCACCGCCCAGCGGTCGCCGAGCCGCACGCCCTCGAGCTGAGGCGGCACGCGCCGCTTGCGGACGGCGAGCGGCCCGTCGCCGCCGGCGGGCTCGCGCAGCTCCACCTGGCGGATGTCGTAGCCGCCGTAGTCCGCGGCCGTGAACAGCGGGTCGTCGGGAGGGATCGGCTCGAGCGCGCGGCCCGGCAGGATGGCGGCGATCTCGGCCCGGAACGCATTGGCGAACCCGCCGCTGGCGCAGACGGCGTCGGCCAGGAGCGTGCCGCCGCGGTCGAGGAAGGCGGCGATGTGCTCCCGCCGCGGCGCGTCGAACTCGAAGTCCTGGCGGCCGTGCATGAACACGAGGTGGTAGTCGAAGAGCTGCTCGCGGCCCGGGTCGATCTGGGCCGGCGTGTCGTCGACCCGCACGCCGAGCTCCCGGGCCGCCGCCCGCAGGATGTTGGCCAGCGCCGCCGGCGCGGCGTCGCACATGCCGGCGTGGGTGAGCTTGGCGATCGCGACCCGGCCACGCTCCGCGCGCTCCGGCGGTTGCTCCTCGGCGTCCGGCAGGGCGAACAGCTCGTCCTTCCGTTTCACCTCGCGGTTGGTGGCGTAGGCCAGGACGTTGGTGCCGATCGCCAGGGCCGCCCCGACCTCGAGCCCGACCGCCGGAGGCAGCGCCCGCCGCGATCCGCCGCCGAGTTCCCACAGGCAGCCGAGGCTGGGCATGGCCTCGGCGCCCTCGGAGGGCGGCACGTAGATCAGGCAGGTGCGGCAGCCGTAGTCGACGCCCAAGAGCGGCCGGTGGAATTCGGGCGGCACGATCTCCTCGGCGTGCCAGGCGGGATGCTCCGGCGGCAGGAGATGCAGGCCATATTCGGGCTCGGGAAAGATCTCGCCGACGAGCTGCCGGAAGCGGGTGTCGAAGCCACGGCTGTCGGGACAGCAGCCCTCCGCGAACACGAAGCCTCCTTCGTCGATGTAGCGCCGCAGCCGGGCGCCGGCGTCGGGCCCGAGATTGAAGGCATCCTTGCCCGAGATCCACAGGACGGGCGCCTGGAGCAGGTCGTCGCGGCCGGCCGCCTGGGTGTCGATCACGTGCCACGACAGGCCGGCGGGGTAGTCCTTCTTCCAGCGGCCCTCGACATAGTCCACGAGGTGGGCCACGTCGTGGCCGTGGCGGTTCCAGTCGCCGGGCCGCTCGTGACTGCTCTTGGCGACGATCACCGGCCGCCGCCCCTTCGCCAGGAACAAGACCGCGAAACTCGTCGCCACCAGCGGATCCTCGAGCCGGGGCGAGGCAAAGCGGCCGGTGAGCCGATCCTGCAGGCTGAGGAACAACCTGGAGCCTTCGAGGTACCAATCGGCCTCGCCGATGTACCGTCGCGCGCTGAACCGGCCGACGCGCTCGAGGCCGTAGAGGTAGTAGAAGAGCCACACCGGCCCACCCGAGCCGGGGTTCTCGGTCACCGAGAAATTCCTGCCCAGCCAGGCGATCCCGCGCTCGAGTTCGCGGGGCGACGCGCCGCCCCCGCAGCACTGCACCGAGCCATCCGCAACGGCGCGGGCCGCCGGCGCGCCCAGGTGCTCCGCCGTGATCCAGATGCTGGCGATCCCGGCGCAGGTCATGCTGCCCGAGCCGCGATTGGTGCCGATCGTGTAGCCCCACGAGCCGTCTGGATTGGCGCACGACGCCCAGTAGCGCTGGGCCAACTGCCACGTCTGCCGTTTCACGGGCACGCCCGCCCGCGCCGCCTCGTGGAGGGCCAGAAGCGCGAACTGCGAGTTCGAATTGTCGCCCGCCGCGCCGGCCCTCTGGCCGTAGGTCCAGGACCCGGCCGTGACCGCGCGGCCGCGCTCCCCGAGGGCGGCGGGGTCGCCTGGCTGCCCGGCGATCTGCGCCTGTTCCAGCCAGGCGACGTTGCGCTCGAGGATCGCCCGGTCTTTCTCGGGCGACAGCATCGCCAGGGCCATCGTCTGCAGCGAGACCGCGTAGGTGGTGTCGGGCTTCCGGCTCCGCAGCCAATCGAGACCCTTGCGCACGGCCGGATCGTCGGCACCGACTCCGGTGTTGGCGAGGGCCAGGAGCACGAGCGCCGTGGGGCCCTCGTTGCCGTCGGACCGCGCCGCCTCCCAGGAGCCGTCGGGCCGTTGCTGGGCGACGAGCCACCCGCTGGCCTTGGCGATCGCCTGCCCGATCATGCCGGGCTCGAGCGGCTGGGCCCCGCCCCGCGCGGCCGTGGATGCGACGACCGCGAGCAGCGCGGCGCCGACGGCACGGCGTCGGCGGTGCGCGGCGTTGAGGAAGGTGCAAAACACCGGCATCCCCGGGCGACGCCGGGGCCAGGCGAAACTCTCGGAATCGAGCGTACCACGTTTGCCGCGGTGGCCGACACAGCCGATACTGCGAAGACGAAGTCTGCCGTCACGGCGTTCTCCGAGGATCTCCGCGTGTCCACCGGCGCCCGCCCCAAGTCGCTCGACGACGTGCTCCAGGAGTTTTCCCAGCATCGCCAGGTGATGCAGGAGGAGCTCCAGAAGGTGATCGTCGGCCAGAACGAAGTGATCGAGCAGCTGTTCGCGGCCATCTTCACCCGCGGCCACTGTCTGCTGGAGGGCGTGCCGGGGCTGGCGAAGACGCTCATGGTGTCGACGCTGGCGCGGATCCTCGACGTGGGCTTCAAGCGGGTGCAGTTCACGCCCGACCTGATGCCCTCCGACATCACCGGCACGAACGTGCTCGAGGAGGACGACGCGGGCCGGCGGAGTTTCCGCTTCGTGGAAGGACCGATCTTCACGAACATCCTGCTCGCCGACGAGATCAACCGCACGCCTCCGAAGACCCAGGCGGCGCTCCTTCAGGCGATGCAGGAGCGGGAGGTCTCGGTGGGTCAGGAGACCCACCTCCTGCCCGATCCCTTCTTCACGATCGCCACCCAGAACCCGATCGAGCAGGAGGGCACCTATCCGCTGCCCGAGGCCCAGCTCGACCGCTTCATGTTCAACATCAAGGTCGGCTACCCGACGGCCAGCGAGGAGGAGCAGATCCTCCTGGCGACGACGAGGTCGGAGAAGCCCGAGGTGCGGAAGGTGCTCTCCGCGCGGGCGATCACGAACATCCAGAAGCTCGTGGGCAGCGTGGCGGTGAGCGAATACATCGTGAAATACGTGGCCCGGCTGGTGCGGGCGACCCGGCCCGCCGACGACCAGTCGCCGCCGTACGTGCGGGAACTCGTCGACTGGGGCGCGGGGCCCCGCGCCGGCCAGTTCCTCATCCAGGGCGGCAAGGCGATGGCCGCCATGGACGGAAGGTTCAGCGTGTCGCTCGACGACGTGCGCCGCATCGCCGTGCCGGTGCTCCGGCACCGCATCGCCACCAACTTCCAGGCCCAGGCCGAGGGCCTGACGAGCGAGTCGATCATCGAGCGACTGGTGCGCGAGACGCCGGAGCCGGAGATCCCCAGGCTCGTGAAGTGAGGCCGCTCGGAGGTGCCGCACCGTGGTGCGAGCGGTCGAGGAATACCTGAAGCCGGAGGTCGTGCGGCAGATCGCGCGGCTCGACCTGCGCGCGCAGTTCATCGTCAAGGGATTCCTGCAGGGGCTCCACGCCAGTCCCTACCAGGGCTTCTCGGTGGAGTTCAGCGAGCACCGCAAGTACGCCGCCGGCGACGACCCCAAGGACATCGACTGGCTCGTCTACGCCAAGACCGACAAGCACTACGTCAAGAAGTTCGAGGCCGAGACCAACATCACGGGCTACCTCGTGGTCGACACGAGCGCCTCGATGGCCTACACCTACCGGCAGCAGCTCACGAAGCTCGACTACTCCGTGTCGCTGGCCGCCGCGCTCTGCTGGCTGATGGTGCACCAGCAGGACCCCTGCGGCCTGATGGTGTTCGACGACAAGCTCCACGCCTCGCTGCCGGCCCGCTCGCGGCGGTCGCAGATCGCCCAGGTGCTCGCCGTGCTGGCGAAGGTGAAGCCCTCCGGGCGGACCGACGTGGCCCGCAGCCTGGTGCAGGTGGCGGCCATGCTCCGCCACCGCTCGCTCGTGATGGTGTTCAGCGACCTGCTCGTCGATCCGGCACCGGTCAAGGACGCGCTCCTGCGGCTGCGGCACCGCGGCCACGACGTGATCCTGTTCCACGTGCTCGACGAGGCGGAGGTGACCTTCCCCTTCGCCGGGCTGGTGGAGCTGTCGGAGCCCGAGGCCCGCGACAAGCTCGTGGTCGACGCCGATGCGGCGCGGAAGGCCTACGTCGACGCGGTGCGGGCCTTCCGTGACGACTACCAGCGGACCTGCGTGCAGGCGGGCGTGGACTACGTGCCGCTCGACACGAGCATGCAGTTCGACAAGGCGCTGATGGAGTACCTGGTCAGCCGACGGAACCGGTTCTGAAGCCGCGCCGGGGCCGCGCGATCCACCCATGGGCATCTCGTTCCTGGCGCCGATGTTGCTGGGGGCCGCGGCGCTCGTCGCCGTGCCCGTGGTGCTGCATCTGATGATGCGGCGGAAGCCCGTGCCGCAGCTGTTCCCGGCCCTGCGGCTCCTCCAGCAGCGCGCCGTCGCCAATCGCCGCCGGCTGCGGTTCAGCCACCTGCTGCTGCTGCTGCTGCGGGTGGCGGCGCTGGCCCTCCTGGAGCTGGCCTTCGCACGGCCGGTGCTCTCGGGTGCGGCCTGGCTGGCCGACGGCGAGAAGCCCGTGGCGGCCGTCTTCGTGTTCGACACGACGCCGCGCATGCTCCTGCGCGAGGGCAATCGCACGCGGCTCGAGCAGGCTGCCGCCATGGCCAAGGTGCTGTGCGGGAAGCTGCCGCAGGGGAGCAGCGTGGCGGTGCTCGACACGGGCGGCGGCGCGGCGGCATTCGCGCCGTCGGTGGCCGCCGCCGAGGCCCGGATCGACCGGCTCGCGGCCGCTGCGCCGGTCCTGCCGCTGCCCGCGGCGATCGCCGCCGGAGCGCGGCTGCTGGAGGCGGGCGACGCCTCCCGCCATCGCGAGCTCTACGTGTTCACCGACTGCTCGCACGGCGCCTGGGACGGCGCGGCCCCGGTCGACGTCGGCCCGGACACGAGCGTGCTGTACGTCGACGTCTCGGCCGCGGCCCCGCAGAATTTCGCGATCGAGTCGCTGGAGATCGGCGGCGAGCAGCTCGCCGCGGGCACGCCGCTGACGCTCTCCGTGGGTCTCGCCCGCGCCGGGCCCGCCGCCAACCGGCCGGTGGCCGTCGAGCTGCGCATGCCGGACGGCCGCTACGCGCGCCGGGCGGCGAAGCCGGTGGCCTGGAAGGAGGGCGTGGTCACGCAGGTGGACTTCCAGGTCGCCGGCCTCGAGCCGGGTGTCCGCCAGGGCCGGGTGGTCATCGAGGGCTCCGACGACCTCGAGGCCGACGACGCGCGCTCCTTCACGGTGGCCGTGGGCGCCGCGGTGCCGGTGATCGTGGCGGCACCGGAGCCGGCGGCTCGGACCGGGCTGTTCGCGGCCGAGGCGCTGGCGCCGGCGGGACTGCGCCGGGCGGGCACGGCCCGCTTCACGCCCACGGTGGTCGGGGTCGGCGGCCTGGGCACGGCCGACTGGCGCGCCGCCCGCGGCATCGTGCTGGTCGACCCGCCGCCGCTGCCGGCGGCCACGTGGGACGCGCTGGGAACCTGGGTGGCCGAGGGGCACGGCCTCGTCGTCTGGCTGGGGCCGCAGGCGGGCACGCCGGAGCGGTTCGATTCGGAGGCCTCGCGGCGCGTGCTCGGCGGCCGGCTCGCGCGGGTGTGGCGCGATCCGGGAGGGGGCAACTACATCGCGCCCACAACGCTCGACCATCCCATCCTGGCGGCCTTCCGCCGCATGGGAGATGCCGTGCCATGGCAGGATTTCCCCGTGACCCGGCACTGGGAGTTCGCCCCCGACGCTCCCGCGGCGGAGCCCGGTGCGGCCGGGGCCGCCGAGGGCGGCGCCACGGTCGTCGCCGCCTACCGCAACGGCCTGCCTGCGATCCTCGAGCACCGCGTGGGCCTGGGCACCGTCGTCGTGGTGACCACGCCGGTGTCGCAGGCGGCCGGCGATCCGAACGCCTGGAACACGCTGGCGACGGGATTCGAGCCCTGGCCCTTCGTGATCCTCGCCAACGAGACGCTCCTGCACGCCATCGACACGGCCGACGAGCGGAACGTGGTCACCGGCGAGCCGGCGGTGCTGCGGATCGACCGCCGCGACGGGGCCGCCGCGTTCGTGCGCACGCCGGCCGGCGACGACTTTCCCGCGGCGGTCGACCAGAAGCGCGGCACGATCACCGTCACCGCCACCGAGCAGCCCGGCAACTACCCGGTGCGCGCCGGCGGTGACGTGGGGGGCGTGGCGACGGGCTTCAGCGCGAACCTGCCCGCGTCGGCCACCGACTTTCGCCGCGTGACGGCGGACGATCTCGCCGCCGTGCTCGGGCCCGGACATCGACTGGCGCGGACGGAGGCGGAGCTCGTGCGGGACGTCAACCTGGAGCGGGTCGGCACGGAGCTCCACGGCTGGATGATCGCGCTGGCCGCCCTGGCGATGGCCGCTGACTGGATCGTGGCCAACCGCTTCTACGCCCCGCGCGACGACGCCGTGGGTCCGACGGCGGCCGCGGCGTTCGCCGCCGACGCCGCGGCGCCGGTCGTCCCGACCCCGGTGCCATCTCCGCCGCCCGTCCCGGTCGCGGCGTCCCGCCGCGCCCCGCCGCCGTTGCCACCCGTGCCCGGGGGCAACGCATGACGCTCGCGACGACGACGGTCGAGGATCTGGCGCTGCATTTCGATCCGGTCGGATCGTGGACCTTCATGGCGGCCGTCGTGGCCGCACTCGTGGCGGTGCTCGTGGCGATCCCGCCCGACCGCACCCGGGTCGGCGGCCGCCGGCTGTGGACGCTCGTCGCCCTGCGGGTGGCGGCCTTCCTGGCCCTGGTCGGCTGCATGCTCCGGCCCGCGCTCACCGCCACCCAGCAGGCCCGGCAGCAGGGCACGGTGATCGTGCTCGCCGACGCGTCGGAGAGCATGACGGTCGCGGACGGTCCCGACGGCCGCACGCGCTGGGACGAACTGCGCGGGGCGCTCGAGGCCGCCCGCCCCGCCGCGCGGGCGCTCACCGCCGCCGGCGACTTCGAGGTGGCGCTGTCGCGGTTCGACCGGGGCATCGAGCCCGTCGCCGCCCCGGCGGACGACCCCTTCCCGCTCGCGGCGTCGGCCCACGCCGCGAGTGCCGACGAGACCGCGATCGGCGCCGCCATCGACGACGCGATGCGGGCCGCGGGGGCGCGGGCCGTGGCCGGCGTGATCGTGCTCAGCGACGGGGCCCAGCAGGCCTACGCCCCCCGCGACCTGCCGCCGCAGTCGGCCGCGCGGCGGCTGGCCGACGCGGGCGTGCCGCTGTGGAGCGTGACCTTCGGGCAGCAGCGGGCCGAGGGGCAGGGCCGCGACGCGGCCGTCGTGAATCTCTCCGTCGCGGAGACGGTGTACGTGAGAAACGCGCTCGAGGTGTCGGGCCGCGTGCGGCTCGAGGGGTTGGCCGACCGCGACGTGGAAGTGCGGCTGCTCGCCGAGGACGATGCCGGCAAGCTGGTGCAGGTCGCCGCCACGAAGGTGCGGACGACGGCGGCGTCGGGCGAGGAGACGGTGCGGCTCACGTGGACACCGGCCACGGTCGGCGAGCGGAAGCTGACGCTCGCCGCCGTGCCGCAGGAGGGCGAGGTCGTCGTCGCCAACAACGAGTTGTCGACCTTCGTCGACGTGATCGAGGGAGGGCTGCGGGTGGTGTACCTGGAAGGCGCGCTCCGCGTGGAGCAGCGCTTCCTGCGGCGGGTGCTGGCCGCGAGCCCCGACATGCAGGTGGACTTCCAGTGGATCGACGCCACGAAGCGGGACCGCTGGCCGGTGGACCTGGGACGCGTCGTCGCCGGCGACTACGACGTGTTCCTGATCGGCGATCTCGACTCGGCGGCCCTGCGGCCCGCGGACCTGGCCACGATCCTCGCGCGGGTGAACGCGGGGGCGGGCATCGGCTTCCTCGGGGGCGCGCAGGTGCAGGCTGTCGCGGATCGGCTGCCCGAGCGGCTGCCGCGCCAGCGGTTCGGCCGCGAAGGGCACGAGCGGACCGAGCGCCGAACCGGCCCAGCCCCCCGCCTCGAAGGCC
>JBJTIV010000148.1:0-10212 GCA_046095145.1 Planctomycetaceae bacterium | reverse complement strand
CACGGTGACGACGACCGGCTCGGCCCGCAGGTCGAACCCGACCCACGAGTACGGGGTGTCGGAGTTGGGCGTCTGCATGGCCTTGTCATCGGGCGTGTAGACCCGCGGGATGTTGAGCAGCCGGTTGTACGGGGCCTTGTATTCCGGGCTGGTCGTGTCAATGCAGTACGAGTGTTGGATGCGGAGGTTGTCCACCATCGGGAAGCCGTACCTCATCACAAGCTGCGTCTTGGTGTGCAATCCAAGGACGACGATCGAGGGCATTGTCGCGAGACGTCAAGATCATCCTCGGCGTGGGTGATAGTGCCCCTAACGCTGGGCGGGCCCCGCACCGGCGCGAAGGGTGCTGGTTCGAGTGGTTCGCAGAGGGCCTCGAGGACCGGTCCCGCTCGATGCGGCTGCCGAACGCCGTGGGAATGAAGTCGGCCAGCGGGATTTCAACCTGCCGCCACGCGTCCTTCGGGATCGGAAGTCGGCAGGGGTTACTCTCTGGTGTCCGGTGAACCAAAGCCGCTGAACAGCGGGGCGAAGTCCCGCACGGACTGGGTCCGTGAAGAATGGCACACAGAGGCGATGACAAGACCGCTTCGGGACGCGAACCGTTCAGGAGGCGACGGTCAGGCCGCTGCGGAGTCGTCACCATGCACGTGAACCGGCTGCCCTTCATCATCGCCAGCGCGGCGTTCGTCATGCTCCCGGTCGCGGTCCGGGCCGCGGAACCGGATCTCGATGCCGCCACCGCCAGGTTCAAGGCACTCTTCGACCAGGGTGATTACCAGTCCGCGGTCGACGCTGCCCAGGAGGCCGTCAGGATCTCCCTGGACCGGTACGGCCCCGACGCCCCCGAGACGGCGGCGTGCGCCCACAATCTTGCGGAGGCGCTGGTGAAGCGAGGGTTTCTCGCGGATGCCGAAGCCCTGCTCACGCACGCGCTTGCCGTCAACGAAAGCAAGCTTGGGTTCAGCGCCGCCGCCACGGCCTCCGACCTCGACAGCCTCGGGCACGTGAGCTGGCTGCGGAACAACCCGCAGGAGGCCGAGGCCTACTACAAGCGCGCCCTGCAGGCCCGCGAGAAGACCCTCGGCGTTGATCACGTGGACACCGCCACCACGCTCGACAACCTGGCCGTGCTGTACGACTCCCAGCGGCGGTTTCGCGAGTCCGAGCCCCTGCACGCGCGGGCGATCGCCATTTTCCTCGCCGCGCCCGGCCGCGAGGTGGATGCCGCCACCGCGATCAACAACCTCGCCGACATGCATTCCCGGCGTGGGGAGCACGACGCCGCGGAGAAGCTCTATCGTCGGTCCCTCGAGATCCTGGAGAAGAAGCTGGGCGTCGACCATCCCACGACGGCCTTGAGCCTGGGAAACCTCGGTGCCGCCTGCCAGGAGCAACGAAAGTTCCCCGAGGCGGAGGTGATGCTGCAGCGCGCCCTGGCCGTGCGCGAGAAGCACTACGGCCGGGATCACGAGTACACGATCAACTCGGTCTTCAACCTGGGCAGTCTGTACGCCGAGATGGCGCGATACGAAGCCGCGGAGCCGCTGCTGGCACGGGCCGTCGAAGCCGGCGGTCGGGCGTTCGGCCCGGACGATCGCCGCACCGGCATGATGCGGAATCTTCTTGACGACGTCCGCCGTCACGCGCCAACGCCGGCCGGGGCAGGGCCTGGAAACTGACTCGGTCACGGGGCACGCCGGTCGCGGTCATTCCGCACCTGCACGAGTTCACCCCGCTCGGCGGGCGGGCCACGGACCGGCAGGCCGGCGGGGCTGAAAAGCTCCGTGCTGCGATCGAGGCTCGCGCGAGCGGCGGGCAGCCAGCCGCAGACGCCCGAGTAAGCGATGCACGCCGAGATTCATGGGCGGGTGGAAAAGGGCCGCCGACACGCTGAGCAAGCGCCGCGGCGAATCATCGCGGCGGAGGATGACGACGTCCGGGCCATGCTGCTCTCTCACCGAGAATCCGCCCGACGACGAAATCCTGGTCTCGAGTCTGTTCGAGTGCGGAAAAATCGCAGTCCCAAAACAGGGTGCGCAGACGTTCGGGCAGCCCCATCGCGCATGCAGCCCTCGAAGGCCGATCACGACCCAAAAAGTCGGGGCGACACGATTCGAACGTGCGACCTCTACGTCCCGAACGTAGCGCTCTAGCCAGGCTGAGCTACGCCCCGAGTGTGCGGCGAACAGCCACACGTGGGAGAGTCACGACAGAATACACGCGCCGCCCCGCGCGGACAACGCTGGCCGCCCGGGTTGGCCGGGCCGCCGCATTTTTTGCCTCGGTCGTCGCCGCGCGTGCGCCGCCCCGACGACGGCACGACCGCCCGGCTCACTCCACCGTGACGCTCTTGGCGAGGTTTCGCGGTTGGTCGACGTTGCAGCCGCGGTTCACCGCGATGTGGTAGGCGAGCAGCTGGAGCGGAATCACCGAGAGCAGCGGCGCCAGGCAGTCCTCCGTGGCCGGGATCTCCACGACGACTTCCGCCAGCCGCCGGACGTCGTCCTGCTCGGGGGTCGTGACGGCGATCACCCGGCCGCCCCGGGCCCGCACCTCCTCGATGTTGGAGATCATCTTGTCGTTGGTGTGCCGCGTCGTGGCGATCACGACCACCGGCATGAGCCGGTCGATGAGGGCGATCGGCCCGTGCTTCATCTCCGCCGCGGGATAGCCCTCGGCGTGGATGTAGGAGATCTCCTTGAGCTTGAGCGCGCCCTCGAGCGCCACCGGAAAGTTGACCGTGCGGCCGAGGTAGAGCACGTTGGGCGCGTAGGTGAAGCGATCGGCGAGCGCCTTGATCGCCGCGTCGTGGGCGAGGATGGCCCGGATCTTCTCGGGGATGGCGGCCAGTTCGTCGATGAGCGCGGCGGCCCGCTCCGCCGGGAGCGTGCCGCGGCGGCGACCGAGCGCCAGGGCCATGAGCGCGAGCACGACCACCTGCGTGGTGAAGGCCTTCGTCGAGGCCACGCCGATCTCCGGGCCCGCATGGGTGAAGACGCCCGCGTCGGTCTCCCGGGCGAGCGTCGAGCCGACGACGTTGCAGATGCCCAGCGCCAGCGCGCCGCGGCCCTTCGCCTCGCGGAGCGCGGCGATCGTGTCGGCCGTCTCGCCGCTCTGTGAGATCGCCAGCAGCACGTCGCGGTCGTCGATGAGCGGGTCGCGGTAGCGGAACTCGGAGGCGTATTCCACCTCCACGGGCACCCGCGCGAGCTGCTCGAAGAGGTACTCGCCCACCAGGCCCGAGTGCCAGCTCGTGCCGCAGGCCGCGATGGTGACCTTCGGCGCCGCGGCGAGGCGGTCCATGACGGCCGCGAGGCCGCCGAGCTGGATCGTGTGCGGCCCGTGGTCGAGGCGGCCACGCAGGCAGTCGGCGACGGCCCGCGGCTGCTCGTGGATCTCCTTGAGCATGAAGTGCGGGAAACCGCCCTTCTCGATCTCGTCGAGCGAGAGCGAGAGGCGGTGCACCTCCTTCGTGAGCGGCACGTCGTCGATCGTGCGGACCTCGAAGCCGTCGCGCCGCAGGACGGCCAGCTCGCCATCCTCGAGGTAGGCCACCCGGTTCGTGTACTCGACGATCGGGGCCGCGTCGGAGGCGACGAAGGTCTCGCCCTCCCCGACGCCGATCACCAGCGGCGACCCCTTTCGGGCCACGTAGAGCCGGTCGGGCTCGGCGAGCGCCAGGATCGCCAGGCCGTACGTGCCGGTGACCTGCTTGAGCGCGAGCCGCACCACCGCCTCGAACGGCAGCGTGGGATCGGTCGCGGCCACCTCCTCGATCAGCTGCACCACGACCTCGGAATCGGTCTGGCTGCGGAACGACCGGCCCTTCGCCTCGAGCATCGCCTTGAGGGCGGCGTAGTTCTCGATGATGCCGTTGTGCACCAGTGCGACGGCGCCCGAGGCCCCGGCGTGGGGATGCGCGTTGGCGTCGCTCGGCGGGCCATGGGTGGCCCAGCGGGTGTGGCCGATGCCCAGCGAGCCGCGGGGCGGGGCCGCGGCGAGACGGGTCGCGAGGTCGCGGACCTTGCCCGCGCTCTTGGCCACCGTCAGGCGGCCGTCGAGGATCGCGACGCCGGCGGAGTCGTAGCCGCGGTACTCCAGCCGGCCCAGGCCCTTGAGCAGGATGTCGAGGCAGTCCCGATGGCCGACGTAGCCGACGATGCCGCACATGACCGCCCGCTGGCACGCCTCCGTCACCACACCGATACCGGACGTATCCTTTCACTCTACCGGCCTGGCGGCCGATTCAAGCCGCCCGGGCCGACACCGCGTGAAAGTCGGAGCGATGCCCGCCTGTCCCCCCCTGGTCCTGTTCGAGGACGCCCAGGCCGACCACCTCCAGCCGCTCACGCTGACGCGACCGGCCTACGACCTGCGCGTGGGCCTGCTCACGATCCGCGAGCAGTGGCTGCGGGCGCTCGGCGCACGCGAGGCCAGCGGCCCCCTGCGACCGCACCTGGCGGGCGTCTTTCCGGCGTGCCGGCCGGGCCGGGCGGAGACCCTGTGGATCAACGCCCGCTACCTGCCCGCGACCGCGCTCGTCGCCGCGATCCGGCGGCGCGCGGGCGGATACCTGCGGCACGACGACGACATCGTGGCCGCCTGGGCCTCCGCGGACCAGACGCGGGCGTGGCTCGCCCACGGCCGCCCCGAGCCGCGCGGACCGGGGCGGACCGCGCCGGCCGCCGGGATGTGCCGGCTGCGTCATGCGTGGGACGTCTTTCTCCTCGCCGGTGCCGGCATCGCGGCCGACGTCGGCCTGCTCGGGTGGCGACCGGGCACCGGGCCCGGCTGGAGCGCGGCCGCCCACGTGGACCGGCCCGACCGGCTGTTCATGCACCCGCGCGCGGTCGTGGAGCCCGGCGCCATCCTCGTGGCCGACGAGGGACCGATCGTGCTCGATGCGGGGTCGCGCGTGATGGCCGGGGCGCTCCTGCGCGGCCCGTTGGCCGTGGGCGAGAATGCGACGGTGCGGATGGGCGCAAGGATCTACGGCGCGACCGCCATCGGGCCGCACTGCAAGGTCGGCGGGGAGGTGGCCAACGCCGTCTTCCACTCCTGTTCCAACAAGGCCCACGAGGGGTACGTGGGCAATTCGGCGCTCGGCCAATGGGTGAACCTCGGCGCCGACACGACGGCCTCGAACCTGAAGATGACCTACGGCACCGTGAAGCTCCTCGACTGGGCCACGGGGCTGGAGGTCGACTCCGGGGAACAGTTCATCGGCACGATCATGGGCGACCACTGCAAGACCGGCATCAACACCATGCTCAACACGGGCACCGTGTGCGGCGTGAGTTCGATCGTGGTCGGGGCGGGGTTCCCGGCCCGGACGATCTCGTCGTTCAAGTGGGTGCAGCCCGGAGCGGTGGTCGAGTACCGCCTCGAGAAGGCGCTCGTCGACATGTCGCGGATGATGGCCCGCCGCGGCGTGCGGCTCTCGCCCGCCTACCGCCGGATGATGGAGGCGATCTTCGCGATGAGCCGGGGTTGAGGGCGGCGCCGGCGGATCACTCTGTGGTGGCGGAGACGCACACGAGCTCGCGGTCGTTGCGGACGAAGATGCAGCCGCCAGCGAACGCCGGGTGGCTCCAGACCACGTCGCGGCCGAAGCACTCGTTCGTGGGGTCCACCACGTGCATCCGGCCGAGTTCCTCGTACTGCTCCGGCGACAGCCGCGCGAGCACGAGATCGCCCGTCTCCGTGAAGATCCACGCCCGCACCGTGCCGGGCGGATCGCCGGGAACCTGCTCCGCCTGCCGCACGAGGAAGGCGGTGCCGTGCCTGCCGCGGCGGTCGCTGCCGGTGGTGGGCGCGAGCGACTCCCAGAGCCGGCGGCCGTCGGCCAGGGCCACCGCCATGAGCGCGCCGGTATCGCAGTCGACCCCGTAGAGCGTGTCGCCGACGATGAAGGGCGTGGAGTTGGCGCAGTACACGGCCGACTTCGGCCCGCCCCGCCAGAGGATCTTCGCCGCGGGCTTCTCCGGATCGAGCGCGAAGAGCGCGCCCACGCGGCCGATGCCGCTGGCAAAGAGCACCCGTCCCCGCGGCGTGTCGGCCACCTGCGGCGCCATGATCGACATGCCGTAGAGCGGCTTGAGGGGCTGCGACCAGAGCACGGCACCGGTCCGCGGGTCGAGCGCGTTCACGTTGTCGGCATCCCAGATCACGAGCTGTCGCCGGCCGGCGGCCTCGATGATCGTGGGCGGGCAGTAGCCGCTCTCGCTCGCCGTGAGCGCCCGCCAGCGCTCGGCGCCCGTGTCCTTGTCGAAGGCCACGGCCACGCTGCCCGGGCCGCCGACGAGGCACACGAGCAGGTCGTCCTCCACGAGCGGATGGCCGCAGAAGCCCCAGATCGGCGTGGGGGCGGCGTAGTCCCGCTTGAAGTCCTTCGCCCACACGACGGCGCCCGTCGTCGCGTCGAGGACCGTGAGGTTGCCCTCGGCGCCGAGCATGGAGACCTTCCCGGCGACGACCGTGGGCGTGCAGCGCGGTCCGGCGGCGTAGGAGATCGAATAGGGGCAGTCCTGCTCGTGCGTCCACAGCACCTTGCCCGTGGCGGCGTCGAGGCAGAACAGCCGCTCGCTCCCCTCGAGGAGCGTGCGGTCGTTGGGCGCGTTGGCGAGGTCGCCGGCGCGGCGGTCGTAGTCGGCGAGATAGACGCGGCCCTCGGCCACGGCGGGGCCGGAATAGCCCCCCTTCACGGGCACCCGCCACTTCACCGGCAGGCCCGTCGCGGGAATCGTCCGCGCGATGCCGGCCTCGCGCCACACCGCGTCGCGCCGCGGCCCCAGCCACTGCGGCCAGTCGTCGGCGCGGGCCGCCGGCACGAGCAGCGCGATCACGACGAGGGTCACGAGGGGCTGGGTGCGCATGGGTCAGGCTCCCGCGGTCACGGCGAGGTCGGGCAGGTCCGCGTCGACGGGCACGCCGTCGGGCCGCCAGTCGACGATCTCGAGCTCCGCCGTGCGCCGGCCGCGGAACTCGTTGATCTTCGGCCGGAAGGCGACGTGGAACGGCTGGCCCGCCGGCGGCAGGTGCGACAGCCACTCGGCTGCGCCGAAGGCCACGCCCCGCATCCGCGCGCCGTGCTGCACGAGCTGCATGGCGAGCGTCTTGCCGCTGGCACCGATCGCCCGCGCCGGCTCGGCAAGCGCCACGCCCGACGCGCACAGCAGCGGCCGGCGGTTGCCCTGGCCGAAGGGGGCCAGCTGCTCGAGCTGCTCGACCGCCTCGCGGGTCAGGCTGGCGAGCGACGTCTCGCCGTCGAGCACGAGTTGCGGTCGGCGCGCCTCGGGGGAGAGCCGCCGGTCGACCTCGGCCACGAAGGCGGCGCGGAACTCGTCGATCCGGCCGTCGTCGATCGTGAGCCCTGCGGCCGCCTCGTGGCCGCCGCAGGCGACGAGCAGGTGACGGCACGACTCGAGCACGGCCTGCACGTCGACGCCCGGCACGCCGCGGACGCTGCCCGTGGCGGCGCAGCCCTCGTGGGCGCCGCGGGCGATCATCACCACCGGCCGATGCCACCTCTCCACGAGCCGGCCGGCCACGATGCCGATCACGCCCTTGTGCCAGCCGCGGTCGGCGAGCACGAGCGCGGCGTCGTGGTCGGGATCGAACCGCTCGCGGGCCTGCTTCGTGGCCGCCAGCTGCAGCGACCGCTCCACCCCTTCGCGCTCGGCGTTCCGCTCGTGGAGCCAGTCGGCGAGGCTCGCGGCCCGCGCGGCGTCGGCCGTGACGAGCAGTTCGACGCCGTGGCCGGCGTGGTCCATCCGCCCGGCCGCGTTGAGCCGCGGCCCGATCTTGAAGGCCACGTCCTCGCTGTCGAGCGCCGACTTCCCGGCGATGCCGGTGAGCGCCACGAGCCGGTCGATGCCGGGGCCCCCCTTCGCGCGGAGGCACGGCAGGCCGTGCCGCACCAGGATCCGGTTCTCGCCGACGAGCGGCATCACGTCGGTGACGGTGCCGAGCGCCGCCAGGCCGATGGACCTCAGGAGCATCTCGCGGAGCCGCGGCGTGACCTGTTTCGAGCCGCTGGCGCGGGTGGCGATCGCCCAGGCGAGCTTGAAGGCCACGGCCGCGCCGCACAGGTCGCCGAAGGGATAGCCGCCCCCCGGCAGCCGGGGATGCACGACGACGTCGGCCGCCGGCAACTCCGCGCCGAACTCGTGGTGGTCGGTGACGACGAGCCCGAGGCCCAACTCGCGGGCCCGGGCGGCCTCCGCCAGGCTGCGGATCCCGCAGTCGACCGTGACGACCAGGTCGGCGCCGTCCCTCGCGAGCGCCTCGAGCGACGCGGTCTTGAGCCCGTAGCCCTCCTCGAACCGGTCGGGCACGTACCAGGCGGGCTTCGCGTCGAGGGCCTCGAGGCAGCCGACGAGGATCGCCGTGGCGCTCATGCCGTCGGCGTCGTAGTCGCCGTGGACCCCGATCTTCCGCCCCGCGCGGGCCGCGGCGAGGATGCGGTCGGCCGCCTCGGGCACGCCGGGCAGCAACTCGGGGTCGTGCAGGTCGGCGAGCGTGCCCGGCGTGATGGCCGCGCTGCTCGCGGCCCGCGGCGTCACCGATCCCGCCGCGGTGAAGGCCTTCCTGTCGGGCACGCCCGCCGACCGCTCCAGCGCGGCGACGGCGGCCGGATCGTGGGGGCGGATCCGCCAGCGCTTGGGCATGCCTCGGACTCCCGTTTCCGATCCGCTCGTCGTTCGTCCCTGACCGCTCGAAGGCGACAGTATAGAGGTCGTGCGCGGTCCCCGCAGCGGCCCCGAAACCGGCTATAGTGGCGGCCCGCTCGCATCCATCGGAGGCCCGCATGGCGATCGCCGACGTTCCGCTGCCCGTGCTGCCGTCGAAGCCGAAGCGCGAGGACGTGCCCCAGGACAGGGTGCTCTGCGAGTTCTGCACCGCGAAGTGCTGCCGCTACTTCGCCCTGCCGCTCGAGACGCCGACGACCCGCGAGGAGTTCGAGTACATCCGCTGGTTCCTGCTCCACGAGCACGCCACCGTGTTCACCGAGGAGGGCGAGTGGTACGTGTGCGTGCACACCGTCTGCAAGCACCTCCAGGACGACCACCGCTGCGGCATCTACGACACCCGGCCGCAGATCTGCCGCGAGTACACGACGAAGGAATGCGAGTACGAGGACGACTGGGTCTACGACCAGTACTTCGAGACGCCCGAGCAGGTCGTGGAATACATGGACGCCGTCCTCGGCCCGGGCGGCCTGGCCGTGGGCGACGGCCGGCGCCGGAAGAACCGCAGGCAGTCGATCCGCGGCCCGAAGCCGCCGCTGCTGCCGATCGTGTGAGGCCGGCGCTCGTGTCATGATCGAACCCCGCACGCTCAAGGGCTTCCGCGACCACCTGCCGGCCCAGGCCCTGGCGCGGGAGCGGGTGCTCGACGTGGCCCGCCGCGTCTACCGCTCCTACGGCTTCGCGCCGATCGACACGCCGGCGCTGGAATATCTCGAGATCCTCACCGGCAAGGGGAGCGAGGAGACCGACAAGCAGCTCTACCGGTTCACCGACCACGGCGGCCGCGAGGTGGGGATGCGGTTCGACCTCACCGTGCCCTTCGCCCGGTTCGCCGCGCAGCACGTGCACGACCTGGGCCTGCCCTTCAAGCGCTACCACATGGCGACGGTGTGGCGCGGCGAGAACACGCAGCGGGGCCGCTACCGCGAGTTCATGCAGTGCGACTTCGACACGATCGGCACCACGAGCCCGGTCGCCGACCTCGAGATGGTGCTCGTGGTCCACGACCTGCTCGCGGCGATCGGCGTGGAGCGGTTCACGATCCGGCTCAACGACCGGCGGGTGCTCGCCGGTATGCTCGGGCGGCTGGCGCTCGCCGGCCGGTCGACCGAGGTGCTCCGCAGCCTCGACAAGCTCGGGAAGGTGACGCCCGACGTGGGGGCGGCCGATCTGGCGGCGCACGGCGTGGCGGCCGACGCGGCGGCGGCGCCCGCCGCGATCTCGCGAAGCGCCCCCACGCCGGCCCGGCCCGCCGGGGCGTCGCCGCCGAGCGCCTCGAGCCGCCCCAGCAACGCGTCCACCGGCCCCACGAGGCCCGCCATCTCCAGCAACGCCGCCGCCGCGTCGGCCGCCACGCCGTGCGCCGCCAGATCGGCCGCCACCACGTCGGGCGTCACCTTCCCGAGCTTGTCGAGGCTGCGGAGCACCTCGGTCGACCGGCCGGCGAGCGCCAGCCGCCCGA
>JBJTIV010000147.1:0-14677 GCA_046095145.1 Planctomycetaceae bacterium | reverse complement strand
CGCCGAACCCCCCATCTTTCAGCCGCCTCTGGGGGCTGCACAACACCGCCCATTCCGCGGGCACCGTCGATGTCGACCTCGACGCGGTCGCGGCCTGGGATATCCCGACGGTCTACAGGGCCGTGGTCGTCGAGCTCATGCCGCAGGCCGAGGGGGAGATCGGCAGCGTCGCGAGCGTGAGTTTTCGCGCCGACGCCTCGGTGCGGTCCCGGGCCACGAAGCCGGCGCTGGCGATCCAGTGCGCCGACCCCAAGCCGGTGCTCATCGGCCGCGACGCGGGCGTCACGATCACGATCAGCAACCCGGGCAGCGGCGTGGCCACGGGCGTGGTGCTCGAGGGCTTCCTGCCCGAGAACGTCTCGCACCGGTCGGGCAGCGAGCTGGAGTTCGACGTGGGCCAGCTCAAGCCCGGCGAGTCGCGGACGATCGAGCTCGTGCTCGGCACGCGCGGCCCCGGCGTGCACACCGCGCGGCTCGCGGCCCGCGCCGACGGCGGCATCGAGGTGCTGCAGGCGGTGCGGCTGGAGGTGACGGCCCCCACGCTCGAGCTCGAGGTCGACATGCCGGTCCGCCGCTTCCTGCAGCGGCCCGCCACCTGCGCGATCGCCATGGTGAACGCCGGCACCGCCCCCGCGCGGTCCGTCGAACTCGCGGCCCAGCTGCCCCCCGGCATGAAGTTCGTGCGGGCCAACAACGCCGGCTGGCACGACGAGCGCACGCACCGCGTGCTCTGGAATCTCGAGGAGCTGCCCCCGGGCGAGACCGGGACGGTCGAGGTCGTCGTGATGCCGGTCGAACTCGGGCCGCAGAAGATCACGGCCGCCGCCCGCAGCGCCGACGGCCTGGCCGACCAGGTGGCCCACGTCTGCGACGTCGAGGGCCTCGCCGCCCTCGTCTTCGAGGTGGCCGACAGCGAGGATCCGATCGAGGTCGAGGGCGTGACCGAATACGTGGTCCGCGTGGGCAACCAGGGCACGAAGGCCGCCACGGGCGTGAGGCTCACGGCCACGCTGCTCGGCGACCTCGAGCCGGTGGAGGCCCAGGGCCCCGCGGGCCATCGTGTGGAGAACCTCACGGTGGCCTTCGAGCCGCTGGCCAAGCTCGCGCCCGCCGAGGAGGCGGTCTACCGCGTCCGCGCCAAGGGCCGCACCGCCGGCGACCAGCGGGTGCAGGTGCAGATCACGAGCGAGGACCACCCCGCGCCGATCACGAAGGAAGAGACCACGCGGGTGTACGCCGACCGGTAGGGGAAGCGGCGCGGCTCTGCCCGGGTGGTCAACGCGCCCAACCGGCTCGGGGCTGCCCACACCCTCTCGCCGGACGCTCGCTCCGGTCATCCTGACCTTCACTCGCTCGGAGACGTCTGCGCTCTCGCCCTCCGGGCTGCGCTTGCCGTCTACGCCGTCTCGAGGGATGGGCAGCCCCAAGCCTTTCCCACGCGTACAGAGGGCGAGCGTCACGCCCGCAACGTCGCACCGGTGCGGCGGCCGCACTCCTTCACGATCGCGTCCACGGCCGCCGCGGCGGCCTCGCCGGAGAGCGTGCCGGCGGCGCTCCGCAGCTGCAACGACACGACGAGGCTCTTCTTGCCGGCGCCGAGCCGCTGCTCGTCCTGCCACACCTGCACGAGCCGCCAGCGCTCGAGCACGTCGCCGCCGCCGGCCGCGAGCGCCGCCTCGACGGCGGCCCACGGCACCGTGTCGTCCACGACGAGGTTCACGTCCCGCTCCACGGCGGGAAATTCGCTGGGCCGCTCGAGCGGCCGCTCGGCCGTGACCGCGAATTCGAGCCGGTCGAGCCGCAGTTCCACGGCCGACACGGGCCCGGTCAGGCCCTGGGCACCGCACGCCGCGGCCGCCACCTCGCCGACCACGCCCACGCGGTCCGTGGCGTTGCCGTGGTGGAGCAGGATCTCCGCGGCCCGGCCGGCCGCGAACAGGTCGAGGCTCGCGGGCCGCCACTCGAGGCGGCCGCCGGCGGCGGCGACGCCGAGCCGCGTGAGCAGGGCCTCCGCGAGACCCTTGGCGCGGAAGTAGTCGCCGCCCACGACGCAGGAGGCGAGCAAGGGCTCCTCCACCGGCGCGGCGGCAGGCGTGGGCCGGTCCGAGGTCCGAGCCACGTAGGCCCGGGCGATCTCGAACAGGTCGGCGTCGTCGACGCCGGCGGCCGCGTTGCCGGCGCGGGCTTCGAGCAGGCTCGGCAGGAGCGACCGCCGCAGGCGGTCCGCCCCGCGGACGAGCGCCGGCGAGATCACGAGCGGTGCCGCCCCGCCCCACGGGCCGGACACGGCCTCGAGGGACTCGCCGACCACGCTCCGCGTCATGGCCTCGCAGAGGCCGGCGCCCACGAACACCTCGCCCGCGCGGCGGATCGCCGTCTCACGGGCCGACCATTCGACCGGCCGCGCGGCGATCGCCACGTCCTCGGGCACGCGGTCGTAGCCCTCGATCCGGGCGATCTCCTCCACGAGATCGATCTCCCGCCAGCAGTCGCGGCGCCACGTGGGGGCCCGCCAGGTCGTTTGGCCCGCCGCCGACCCCGTCTCCACGAAGCCCAGGCCCACGAGGATCTCCCGCTGGCGTGCGGCCGGCACGTCGATGCCGAGCACCTCCGCCACCCGTCCCGCCCGCAGCGGGATCTCGGCCGGCGCAGAGGCGAGCCGGCCGGCCTCCACCGCGCCGCGTTCGAGCACGCCGCCGGCCACCTCCAGGATCAGTGCCGCGGCGCGGCGGCTGGCCCAGTCCACCATCGCGGGATCGGGCCCGCGCTCGAAGCGGTAGCTCGACGCGCTGGCGAGCACGAGGCCGCGGGCGGCGGCCCGCACCGGCAGCGGCGCGAACTGCGCCGACTCCAGGAGCACGTCGGTCGTGCCCGCCGAGATCTCGCTGTCGGCGCCCCCCATGACCCCCGCGATCGCGACCGGCCGCTCCGCGTCGGCGATCACGCACATCCGCTCGTCGAGCGTGTAGGTCTTGTGATTGATGGCCTCGAAGGGCTCCCCGTCGCGGGCCCGCCGCACGACGATCCGGCCGCCGCGGATCTTCGCCAGGTCGAAGGCGTGCAGGGGCTGGCCGCTTTCCAGCATCACGTAGTTGGTGACGTCGACGACGTTGTTCACGCTGGCGACGCCCACCGTCGCGAGGCGCTCGGTGAGCCAGGCCGGGCTGGGGCCCACCCGCACGCCGCGGACCACGCGGGCCACGTAGCAGGGGCAGATGTCGCCGGCCGCGATCTCCACCGCGATGCTGCCGCGTGCCTCGGTCTTCCCTTCGGCCGGCCGCGGGTCGGGGATCCGCAGCGGCCGGCCCTCGAGCACGCCCACCTCGCGGGCCACGCCGACGTGGCCCAGGCAGTCGGGCCGGTTGCTCGTGACCTCGATCTCGATCGCGGCGTCGCCGGCCACGTCGGCCGTCGACTCGTGGTTGAGCCCCGCCAGCGCGAGCCGCTCGACGAGCGCGGAGGTCGACTCCGGCAGGTCCACGTACTCGGCGAGCCACTGCTTCGAGAGGATCATGGATGCGCGCCCGTGGTCAGAACTGCCGCAGGAAGCGGACGTCGTTGCGGTAGAAGTCGCGGATGTCGGCCACGCCGTAGCGGCGGGCGGCGATCCGCTCCACGCCCAGCCCGAAGGCGAAGCCCGAGACCGCCCGCGGGTCGTAGCCCACGGCCTCGAGCACGGCGGGATCCACCATGCCGGCCCCGCCCATCTCGATCCAGCGGCCGCCCCACTCCATGTCCACCTCGACGCTGGGCTCCGGGAACGGGAAGAATGACGGCCGGAAGCGGACGTGGACGTCGCCGCCCAGGAAACTCGACGCGAACAGCCGCAGCACGCTCTTGAGGTGGGCCAGCGTCGTGCCCGGCTCGACCAGCAGGCCCTCCACCTGGTGGAACATCGGGTAGTGGGTGGCGTCGGCCGTGTCGGGGCGGTAGACGCGGCCCAGCGACACGATCCGCAGCGGCGGCCGCCTTGCCTCCATCACGCGGATCTGCACGGTGCTCGTCTGCGACCGCAGCAGCAGCGGGTCGGCCCCGCGGGCCACGGCGAGGTAGAAGTTGTCGAGCGGATCGCGGGCCGGGTGCTCCGCGGGGATCGCCAGGGCCTCGAAATTGTGCCACTGGTCCTCGACCTCGGGGCCGTCCACGCTCTCGAAGCCGAGCCGGCCCATGATGTCCTGCACGCGGCGGATCGTCTGCGTGATCGGATGCAGGTGGCCGAGCGGCACGGCCGTGCCGGGCAGCGTCACGTCGACCGGCGGCGGGCCGGCGGACCCGGCGCCGCCCAGCCGCGCCTGGGCCGCGGCGAGCAGCGCCGTGATCGCGGCCTTCGCCTCGTTGAAGTGCCGGCCGGCGGCGGGCTTGTCGGCGGCGGCGAGGCCGCCGAGCGACTTCTGCAGCGCCTTGAGTCGCCCGCTGCGGGCGCCGGCGAATTCGACCCGGGCCGCCTCCACGGCGGCCGCGTCGCGGGCGGCGGCCAGCGCCGCCTCCGCATCGGCACGCAACCGCTCCAACTCGGCCCGGAACGACTCGAGCGGGACGGCGCTCACGGCGTCACGCGACGGCTGCCGGCTCCGGCAGGCCGAGGGCATCGCGAACCGCCGCCGCCACGGCGTCGAAGCCGGTGGGGTCGAGCACGGCCATCTCGGACAGGGTCCGCCGGTCCAGTTCGCACGAGATCTTCTCCAGGCCCGCGATGAACTGGCTGTAGCGCAGCCCGCGCTCGCGGCAGGCGGCGTTGAGCCTCACGATCCACAGCCGCCGGAAGTCCCGCTTCTTGCGGCGGCGGTCGCGGCGGGCGTAGACCCCGGCCCGGATGATCGACTCCTTGGCCGTACGCAGCAGTTTGCGGCGTCCACCCACGGATCCCTTGACCCGCTTGAACAGCCGCTTCTTGGCCCGCAGGCGGGGCACGACGCTCTTGGTACGCATGTGATGATCTCGCTGACCGTGGGAAAAATGTCGCTCGAAACGCCGCGGCTGGCAAGCCGGCCGCGGAATTCCGCGGCCCGGCGGCGTGTCAGTAGCTGTACTTGCCGAGCGCCTCGTGGATCTTGGCCGTCTCCGGCTTGGCGAGCACGCCGGTGCCCCGCAGCTTCCGTTTCCGCTTGCTCGTGAGCCGCACCTGCAGGTGGCTCGTGCCGGCGCGGCGGTGCTTCACCTTCCCCTTGGCGGTGATGCGGAACCGCTTCTTCACGCCCTTGTGGGTCTTCTGCTTGGGCATCGGATGGTCCTCTCTCGGATGTGTGCGTCGAACCTGCCGGTCCTACTTCGGAGCCAGCGTGCAGACGAGCCGCCGGCCCATCTGCTGCGGAGCGCCCTCGACCTTCGACACGGCCTCGAGCTGCGCCAGGATGTTCTTCATCACCCGCTGCCCTTCCTCGACGTGGGCCATCTCACGGCCGCGGAACACGACCGAGACGACGACCTTGTCCTTGTGCTCGAGGAAGCCGCGGGCCTGGTTCACCTTGAACTCGATGTCGTGCTCGCCCGTCTTGGGCCGCAGCCGGATCTCCTTGATCTTCGCGTGGTGGACGTGGGTCTTGTGGTGCTTCTTCTTCTGCTGGTACTTGAACTTTCCGAAATCCATGATCCGGCAGACGGGCGGCTGCTCGTTGGGCGCCACCTCGACGAGATCGAGCCCCGACTCCCGGGCGATGCCGAGCGCTTCTTCCGTGGGGATGATCCCGAGTTGCCCGCCGTCCGCGGCGATCACGCGAATGGGCGTGACGCGGATCTGTTCGTTGATGCGATGCTGTTTCTCGATGACTCGCGCCTCCTGACGCCGACCCGCTCCGGGCGGCGAGGCACGGCAGCCGTCCCGCGGGAGCGGTGAACCGCCGTGGCGACTCCCGACGGCGGCCGGTGGCGGGCACCACGGCGGTCGGGCACGGCGAAGCCCCAGATGATCCCAGCCGGGTTCCGCACCGTCAAGGCACCGCCCTGGGCCGCGCGAAGCATGCCGACCGATGCCGGCCGACGGTCCGCCACGACCGGTCCCTCCGTGGGCCCCGGGGGGCCCGATACCAACTGTCCGATCCGTCAATTTGCCCATTGTGACGGCCACATGGCCGGGTGTCCGGACACCCGTGACCCGCGCATCGGCCTGGAAAAACGCCGTCTTCGGGTTGGCGGCCGGCCGGTCCTGGCATTCGGCGGCCTCGCCGACCGGCCTGGTGGCCGAAATTCGTGCGACTCACTGAACCACCCCTGGACCGGCCCCGTATAACTGGCACGTCTTTGGACGTGACGCGGGGTTACGGATGACCCCGGACAACGGTCGGTCCCACGGGGCCGACGAGGCACTCGAACCGGTCGCGGCTGTGATCACGAGCCTCTCGCCCGCAGGGCGAACGGCGGAGGATCCCGCGACCACGACCCGGCAGGGATGAGCCGGCAGGAGAAACGTCATGCGAGCGAACACTTCGGATCCGCTGCTGCACCTGTTCGCGGGCGGAGATGTCGGGCCGGACGGCCGCGAGGCCACGTCCAGGCCGGGCGTGCCGGCCGCGCCGCAGGGCTTCCACTCCCCGACGGCGACGGTGGACCTGCCTCCGGGCGAGGAGGTGCTCTCCATCGAGGAGCTCGCCCGCCGGTTCAACGTCTCCACGAAGACCATCTCGCGGTGGCGCGACCACGGCCTCGTGGCCCAGCGGTTCACCGTCGGCGGCCGCCGACGCGTGGGCTTCCTCGCCAGCGCGGTCGACGTGTTCGTCCGCTCGAATCCGCTGCGCATCGAGCGGGGCAGCCGGTTCAGCCAGCTCTCCGACGAGGAGCACGGCCAGATCATCTCCTGGGCCCGCCGCCTGGCGCTCGCCGGCGCCTGCCCGGCCGACGTCCACCGGCGGATCGCCGCCCGCCTCGGCCGCTCGGTGGAGACGATCCGCTACACCATCAAGCGCTACGATCAGGACCATCCCGACGACGCGGTGTTCCCGACCGCCGACGGGCGGCTGCGGCCCGAGAGCTGCTCCCGGATCTACCAGCACTACCTCCGCGGCGAGCCGGTGGAGTCGATCGCCCGCCGCTACCACCGCTCGAAGGCGAGCATCTACCGGATCGTGCTCGCCCAGCGGGCCGAGCACGTGCTGCAGCTGCCGCTCGACTTCATCCCCAACGCGCTCTTCGCCCGCTCGAGCGCCGAGAAGGTGGTCGACCAGCCCTATCCCGGCGAGGCCGAGGCCAAGCGGGTCCGCCGCCCCGGCGGCCTGCCGGCCTACCTCGCCAGCCTCTACGAGGTGCCGCTGCTCACGCGGGAGCAGGAGGTCTGGCTGTTCCGCAGGTTCAACTTCCTGAAGTACAAGGCCGTCGGGCTCCGCGAGCAACTCGACCCCGAGCGGCCCAGCGCCCGGCTCATGGACCAGATCGAGAAGCTCTACGAGGAGATCGTGGAGATCAAGAACCGGATCGTGCGGGCCAACCTGCGGCTCGTGGTCTCGATCGCCAAGCGACGGGTGTCGCCGGGCGACGGCTTCTTCGACCTCGTCAGCGACGGCAACATGTCGCTGATCCGCGCCGTGGAGAAGTTCGACTACGCCCGCGGCAACAAGTTCAGCACCTACGCCTCCTGGGCGATCATGAAGAACTTCGCCCGCACGATCCCCGACGAGCACAAGCGGCGCGACCGCTTCCGCGCGGCCGACATGGAGATGCTCCAGGCCGCGACGGACCGGAGGGCTGACGAGTACCAGCAGCGGCTGGCGGCCAGCGACCGGCTCGCCCAGGTGGGCAAGTTCCTCGACCGGCTCGACCCGCGGGAGCAGACGATCATCATCCGCCGGTACGGGCTCGACCACGAGCGCGAGCCGCAGACCCTCAAGGAGGTGGGCTCGGCCCTGGGCGTGACCAAGGAGCGGGTGCGGCAGATCGAGGCCAAGGCGCTCGAAAAACTCCGCGAGGCCGCCGCCAGCGAGTCGGTCCTGCCGGAGCTCGTGTCGGGCGCCGCGAGGTCGTCGCAGGCAAGCCCCCGGCGGGAGCCGGGGGACTCCGGGCGCGAACGCCGTCCCGCGTACCATGCGCATCCGGTCTCGCCCGGGTCTCCACATGCTGCGTCGATCCGCCTCGTTCGTCGCCTGCCTGATCGCCGGGCTCGCCGTCTCCGCCCGGGCCGAGCCGCTGCGGCTCGCGCCGGCCGAGGTGGCCGACGGCTGGATATCGCTGTTCGACGGCGAGACGCTCTTCGGCTGGCAGGCGAGTGACGACGGCTCCGCGTGGCGCGTGGCCGACGGCACGATCGTGGGCGACGGCGGGCCGCCGGGGTTCCTGTTCACGACGAGCGAGTTCGCCGATTTCGAGCTGCGCGGCACGGTGCGGGTCGAGCGGGGAGGGAACAGCGGCCTGTTCCTGCGATCGACGCCGGCACCGACGGACCCCGCCCGCGACTGCTACGAGTTCAATCTCTGCGACAGCCACGCGGCCTATCCCACCGGCAGCCTCGTCGGGCTGGCGACGCCGATCGCGGCCACCGCCGGCGACGGCCGCTGGCTGGAGTGCCGCGTGCGCTGCGAAGGTCGTTCGATCCGCGCGTGGCTCGACGGCCGGCCCGTCGTCGACTTCACGGACGACCGTCCCGCGGCCCGCCGCCGCGGCTTGATCGGCCTGCAGCGCAAGGACGGCGGCGTGGCTTTTCGCGACCTGGTCCTCCGGCCGCTCGCGGCGTCGCCCGCATTCAACGGCCGCGACCTCGCGGGCTGGCACGAGGTGCCCGGCGGCGCGAGCCGCTTCGCCGCGGTCGACGGTGCCATCCGCGTGACCGGCGGCCGAGGGTTCCTCGAGACCGACGGCACGTGGGGCGACTTCGTCCTCCAGGCCCGCGTGCGCACCGCCGCGCCCGGGCTCAACGGCGGCATCTTCTTCCGCGCGATGCGCGGCACGGCGGCGGAGCCCGCCAACGGCTACGAGGTGCAGATCCACAACGTCTGCCGCAACGGCGACCGGTCGCAGCCTGTGGATTTCGGCACCGGCGGCATCTACCGGCGCGTGCCCGCCCGCCGGGTCGTGGGCGACGACGGGGCGTGGCAGTCGCTCACGCTCGTGGCGACGGGCCGCCACGTCGCCACCTGGGTCGACGGCGTGCAGGTGACCGACTGGACCGACGACCGCGCGGCCGACGACAACCCCCGCCGGGGCGCCCGCACGGCGCCGGGCCACGTGAGCCTGCAGGGCCACGACCCGACCACGGACCTCGAGTTCCGCGACCTCTCGATCGCCGCGCTCCCGGCCGTGGCCGACTGATCGACTCCTCGGGTATCCTCCCCGCATGATCGCGTCCCACACGAATCGCGGCGGGCGACCGCTCGTCGCCGGCCTGGCGTGGCTCGCCGCCACCGTGGCCGGCGCGGCGCCGGCCGCCGAGTTCGCCGGCTGGCAGGGAATGCGGGTGATTCCGCTCGACGGCCGGGCCGAGCGGCTTGCGGTGGCCGACCTTGGCGCCGACGGTCGCGACGACGTGATCGTGGTGAATCCCCGGCAGGCGCGGATCGACCTCTACCGCTGGCTCGCGCCCGACGAGCGGACCCGCGAGGACAAGAAGGACCCGGAGCGGCCCAACGAGCTGCCCCTGGCACCGGAGTGGTCTCACGGCGAGGTGTCGATCGACGAGATGCCGGTCGACGCCGTCGCCCACGATCTCGACGGCGACGCGCGGCCGGAACTGCTCGTGCTCACCACCCCGTCGAACAGGGTCTCGATCTACACGCAGTCGGCCGAGAAGGCCGTGGACGCCAAGGGGGCGTGGAAGAAGACGGGCGCCTGGGATCTCCTGGCCGGCACGCCGACGGGCAAGGGGGGCTGCCTGCTCGTTCGCGACCTGCCCGGCGGCCGCCACGAGCTGCTCGTGAGCTTCGAGCAGGGCATCCAGCAGGTGCCGCTCGTCCGCGGCAGCCGCGCGGTCTGGCTCTCGCCGCGGGAGAGCCGCGGCCGGCTCGACTGGCATCTCGTCGACCTCGACGGCGACGGCGACGACGACCTCGTGGAGTGGTCCAACGTGGCCCGGCAGGTCGTCCGCTGGTATCCGTGCGCCGCCGACGGCGCCCTCTTGCCCGCGCAGACGATCCACGACCTGCCGGTCGACGGCCTGCGGACCGCGCGGCCGGCCTCCGGCAAGGCCGACCTCCTGCTGCTGGGCGGCAGCGACAAGGGCGTGCTGCGGCGCTATCAGCTCGCCACGGGCGAGGCCTCGGCCGTCGGCCGGCAGGACGCGCTGCCGATGGCCGGCGCGGCCAAGCGCGGCTGGTGTGGCCTGGCGATCGACACGGGCACCGCCACCGTGCCGGCGATCGTGGCGGTCGATGCGGCGCAGCCACGGCTGCGGGTGCAGCGGCTCGGGCCCGACGGCTGGCAGGCCGAGGAGACGTTTCCCACCCTGGGCGGCGTGAAGTCGCTCGCCGCCCCGGCCGGCGCGCCGGGCACGCTCATGGTGTGGGTCAAGGACGCGGCCGACCTGCACCGCTGCCGCTGGGAGAACGGCCGCCTCACCTACCCCCAGCCCTGGCCCCAGGAGGGGCAGGACCGCAAGATCCTGGCACTCGACACCGTGGGCACCACGACCTGGTGGGCGCAGCGGGTCGGCGCCGACGTCGACCTCTGGGTCTGGCCCGCCACCGCCGCCGAGCCGACCCGGACGCGGTTCGCGGATCTGGGCACCAAGGTCGAGCAGGTCGTGTGGCTCGGGGGCACCACGCTGCTCGTGCAGGACGCCTACGCGACGGCCGGCAGGCTCGTGACGCTCGCCGACGGCAAGCCGGTCGTCACCTCGCCGGCGCTGCTCGTGAAGGTGGATCCCGCCGAGTACGCGCTGCTCGACGTCGACGGCACCCCGCGGAAGGCGCGGCTGACCGACGGGGTGCTCCAGTGGCTCGGCGACGACCTGCATCCGGTCGACCAGGTGATGCTCACCGAGGGCCATAAGATCGCCTCCTATCTGCCGATCCCCCCGGCGTCGGCCGGCGGCCCCGCCGAAGCCTGGGCGCTCGAGCAGGGGGGCGGATTCCTGCATCGCCTCCGCGCCGACGAGGCGGGCGTGATGCGGGTGGTCGAGAGCGTGAAGCCGCCGGCGGGCACCGCGCTCCGCGGCGACCCGGTGCTGGGCGTGGTGCTCGTCGACCAGGACCGCATCGTGCGGCTGTCGCGGGGCGAGCCCTGGGAACTGAAGCTCCTGGAGAGCATCGACGGCCGCGTCGGCCGCCGCAGCGGCATGAGCGAGACCACCATCCACCGCGTGCTCGTCACCGACCTCGACGGCGACGGCACCGACGACGCGGCCCTGTGCGACGACCGCAAGCACGAACTGACCGCCCTGCTGCACGCCGCCGAGGGGCTGCAGCGGTCGGTGAGCTGGCGGGTGTTCGAGGACCGCAAGTATCCCTACGATGGCGGCGACTCGAAGGACCTCGTGCCCGAGCCGCGCCGCATCGCGGCGCTCGACGCCGACGGCGACGATGCCCGCGACCTCGCCATGATCAGCCAGGACCGGCTGGTGATCTACCTGGGTCACGACGGGGAGACGCCATGAAGGCCGCCCGACCGCTCGTCGCCGCGCTCGTCACCCTCGCCGCGGTTTCCGCGTTGGCCGGCGAGATCGTCACCGTCACCCTCGTGGGCGGCGGCCGGGTCACCGGCCCGCTCCTGCGGCGCAGCGACGACGGCATCGTGCTCGACCTCGGCTTCGAGGTGCTCAACGTTCCCGCCGCGCGGGTGCTCGACGTCCGCGCCGAGGACGCGGCCGCCGCAGGCGATGCCGGCCGCGAGCACGACATCTTCCGCACCGGCAGGCTCGAGGCCCGCGAGGTGCCTGATCTCGTCAAACGCTTCGGCGACGCGGTGGTGATGATCCGCAATCCCGGCGGCCTGGGCACGGGCTTCCTGATCAGCGCCGAGGGCCACGTCGTCACCAACTACCACGTCGTGGAGAACCACACGCGGCTCCAGGTCACGATGTTTCGCCGCGTCGCCGGCGGCTTCGAGAAGAAGGAGCTGCGCAAGGTGAAGATCGTCGCGCTCCAGCCGCTGCGGGACCTGGCGCTCCTGCAGCTCGACCTCGAGGAGCTCAAGGGGCCGCTTCCGGAGCCCGTCGTGCTCAACGACCGCGACGATCTGCGGGTGGGCGACCTCGTGTTCGCGATCGGCAATCCGGTGGGCCTCGAGCGGAGCGTGACCCAGGGCATCGTGTCGAGCACGACCCGCACGATCGAGCAGTCGCGGCTCATCCAGACCGACGCCTCGATCAATCCGGGCAACAGCGGCGGGCCGATCTTCAACGCCCGCGGCGAGGTGGTGGCCGTCGCCTGCGCGGGCGCGTCGGTGTTCCAGGGGCTGGCGTTCGGCATCCCGGCCAACGAGCTCATCGACTTCCTCGTGCACCGCGACACCTACCTGTACGACGAGTCGAAGCCGCAGAACGGCGTGACCTACCTGCCACCCCCGTACCGGCCGGCTCCGGCCGGTCATGCGGTCGGTGCACCGATCCCCTGACACGCGCGCGACTCGCGTCACCCGTCGGTCGCGTCCCGCTCGCAGCCACGTCTCGTTCGCATCGATGTCCCGCACGCACCCAGGAGTTCGCGCGATGCCGTCGCTCCGTCCCCGGCCCGCGCTCGTCGGCCTCGCCGTGATCGCGTTCGCGTCGGTCGCCCCGATCCGAGCCGCCGAGCTGCGGCCCAGCTGGGAATGCCTGCCGGCCGACACCGCGGTCATGGTCCGCGTGCCGCGGCCCGCCGGGTTCCTGGAGACGCTGCGGACGCGGACGAAGTTCGGTGCCGTGGCGCTCGGATCCGTCCGCCTCGAGCGGCTGGGGGCGCTCGCCGTCGAGGCGTGGGGAGGCACCGGCACCGACCGCGGCAGCATCGACGACCTCGAGCAGAAGCTCGGCAAGGTCGGACTCGAGACCACTGACGTCGAGGCTGCGTTCGCCGGCGACATGGGCTACGCCATCGTCGTGAGGCCGCGGGGCGACGCGCTCCCGCCGATGACGATGGCCCTGGCCTGGCTGGAGCCCGGGGAGAAGGTCGCCGAGCGGATGGTGACGGCGTTCCATCGGGTGATCGAGGAGCAGGCCGACGACGAGACGCCGCCGCAGCGGGTCGACCTGGAGATGGCCGGGCACCAGGTGACGTGGGTCGCGGAGCCGATCATGCGGGCCGATCTCGGCGACATCGATATCGACGGCGAACTCGACGCGGCGCGGCTGGCGAAGCTGCGGGAGTAGCTCGCCGAGCGCGCCAAGCAGGCGCCGCAGGTGAGGGCGGGCACGGTGCACGTCTTCCTGGCCCGGATCGGCGGCCGGCTGCTCGCGGGCCAGACCCTGCCGCCCGCGCCGGACGTGCGCATCGGGATGCAGGGCGTGAAGGTCGACGTGGCGGCCACGGACGCCGCAGCCGGAGATCCCGACCGCGTCGGCGGCGACGAGGCGCGCGAGATCTTCGCCCGCTATCTCGCCGCCCACGCGGCAGGCGACGACTCGCCGCTCGCCGACGTGCTCCGGGCGCCGGGCACCGGGGCCGCCCTGCCTGCGGGCGAGCCGCTCGCCGAGATCGTGGTCGATCCGCGACCGCTGCTCGCCGTCAACGTGGGCACGGATGCCGCGGCGCTGCGGCGGCTGGCCTCCGTGGGGATCGCCGACCTGGGCCCGGTCGCCATGCGGGTGGCGTTCGACGGCGGCTGCCTCCGCCAGGGCACGTTCGTCACCCTACCCACGCCCCGAGCGGGCCTGGCCCGGATCCTCGACCAGGACTGCGACGCGGCGGAGGTGCCGTCGTTCGTGACCAGCGAGGCCACCGACTTCACGCAGATCTCGCTCGATCTCGCCGCCGCCTACCGCACCGTCAAGGAATTCGCCACGGCGGAGTGGGGCGAGCAGGCCGCCAACATGTTCATGACCGCGGAGATGCAGGCCCAGGGCTGGCTGGGCGTGGAGCTCGAGGCGATGCTCGCGAACCTCGGCTCCCGCCACTGGATCATCACGTACCCCGCGCAGGTCGCCGCGGCGATCGAGGAGGCCCGTCGCGCCCGGGCGCAGACCGGGGCGGCCGCGGTGGCGACGGCCGACCGCCTCGCCCTGGTGTGGAAGCTCGCCGACGACGCCCCCGTGATCGCCCTGCTGCCGAAGATCGCGGCGCTCGCGCAGTCGCAGGTGGTCGAGGAACAGGGCTTCCAGGGGGTGCGGCTGCCTGGCGGCAGCGCGGCCGTGTTCGTCGGCCAGGGCCACCTCGTGCTGGGCATGGGGGGCGACGCGCTCGAGAAGACGCTCGCCGGCATCCGCCATCCGCCGGCGGCCGCGGCCTCGCTCCGCGAGGGCGACGTGCCGCGGAAGGCCGCCGAACTCGTGGGCCTCGGGCCCGCACGGCTGTTTTCCATCGGCGACGCCACCCGCACCGGCGGCATGCTCGGCGAGCTCCGCGACGCCGTCATGGCGATGGTGCCGGACGAGGTCGAGGAGGCGCAGCGCGATCTGGTTGCAAAGTTCCAGGCGCTCATGCCGTCGGCCGACGAGGTGCAGGGCATGTTCGGGGTGGGGGCGACGGTCGTGGAGGTGAACGACGCCGGCATCTCCCACGCCGACTTCAGCGCGACGCCGGCGTCGTTCACCTCCATCACCGTCGCCCCCACCCCGAACATGCCCTGCACCTCGTCGGCCGACGGCATGAGCGCCTGGAACTTTGCAACCAGATCGCGCTGCGCCTCC
>JBJTIV010000146.1:0-5384 GCA_046095145.1 Planctomycetaceae bacterium | reverse complement strand
CCATGAGGCTGTAGGCCGCGCCGTCGGCGATGGAAATGCCGAGGTCGCGGCGGGTGCCCCAGGGCGGCGGATCGACGCCGCCCGACGGCACGAGCGGAAGATCGACGGGTTCCGGCCGGGGCGTCGGGGCTGGAGGGCTGGCGGGCCGGGATCCGCCCATCGGTCTATACTTCCGACGCCGAGTGTAGCAGTGCGGGCCATGACGCGCCGGGCACGGTCTCGGTGACGACCGGAGGACGTGCTGCGATGAGGACCTTGGTCACCGGTGCGACGGGCTTCGTGGGTCCGCGGCTCTTGCGGCTGCTCGACTCGCCCGTGGTGCTCTCGCGCGACCCCGACCGCGCGCGGCGGACGGTCGGCGCCCTCGCCTCGCGGATCATCCGCTGGGATCCGCTGGCGGGGCCGCCGCCGGCCGACGCCTTCACCGACGTCGACGCCGTGCTGCACCTCGCGGGCGAGTCGGTCGCCGAGGGCCGCTGGACCGCGGCGCAGAAGGCGCGGATCCGCGACAGCCGCGTGATCGGCACCCGGCACCTCGTGCAGGGCATCGCCCGCGCCGAGCGGAAGCCGGCGGTGCTCGTGTCGGCCTCGGCCGTCGGCTACTACGGCGATCGCGGCGACGCGGAGCTCACCGAGTCGGCCGCCCCGGCCCACGACTTTCTCGCCGACGTGTGCGTGGAGTGGGAGCGGGAGGCCCTGGCCGCCGAGGGCTCGGGGGTCCGCGTGGTCACGGCCCGCACGGGCATCGTGCTGGGCGCCGGGGGCGGCGCCCTCGGCAAGATGCTCACGCCGTTCAAGCTCGGCGCCGGCGGCCCGCTGGGCAACGGCCGCCAGTGGATGCCCTGGATCCACGTCGCCGACCTCGCCCGCCTCTACGTCCACGCCGCCGACACGGCGGCGATCCGCGGACCCATGAACGCCACGGCCCCGCATCCCGTCCGCAATGCCGAGTTCACGAAGGCCCTCGGCCGGCAGCTGCATCGGCCGGCGTTCATGCCCGCGCCCTACATCGGGCTGCGGATCGTGTTCGGCGAGTTCGCCCAGGTGCTGTTCGCCTCGCAGCGGGTGATCCCGAAGGTGGCGCTCGACACGGGCTTCGTGTTCCAGTACCCGGAACTCGCCGGCGCCCTCCGCGAAATCCTGGCGCCGGCGGCGTGACGGAAGGCCGTCGGTCACCTGGCCCAACCGGCTCGGGACTGCCCACACCCTCTCGCCGGACGCTCGCTTCGGTCATCCTGACCTGCGCTCGCTCGGAGACGTCTGCGCTCTCGCCCTCCGGGCTTCGCTTGTCGTCTACGCCGTCTCGAGGGGATGGGCAGACCCGAGCCTGCTCCTGTGGACAGCACAACTCCGGTCAATCCGGGCACAACAGAGGGAGGTGTTGCCCGTGCCGTTGAGCCGGCGTTGCTGACAAGCGCAGCCATGGATGGCGCAGCGCAGGCAGCATCGAGTGAGCGAAGCCCAGGATGGGCGCAGCGAACGTCCGAGCGAGACGGCACGGGCAACGCCTCCCTCACGCGGACGCCTGCGCCTGATCACGTCGCAGCCCGCGTGAGGCGGTCGCGGATTGCCTGCCAGTCCTCCGTGGCCGGCGGCTCGTCCACCACGAGGCGGTCGAGGCCGCGCTGGTCGAGGGCGTGGAGGGCGGCGTAGAGCGCGGCGGCGAAGGCCCGCGGGTCGTCGGGCATCGGCACGATCACGAGGTCGCGACTGGCCGCCAGCGCGCGGACCGCGGGGTCGGCGGACCGCGTCGTCAGCCAGCCCACGCGGCGGCCCTGGCCGAGCAGCACGGCGACGTGCGCGGTGGCGTCGGCCCGCAGGTCGAGGCGGGTGCGCGGGGCGTAGTGCCGGGCCTGCGTGCCGGGCGACCGGGCGGCTTCCGGCACCGGAAGGCCGGCCGACGGCTCCGGTCCGAGCACAGGCCCGCCGAGCACCGCCTCGAGCTGCCCCCGCGACACGGGACCCGGTCGGAGGATCCGCGGCGGCGTCGCCGTGCAGTCGACGACCGTCGATTCGATGCCCTGCGTGCAGGGACCGCCGTCGAGGATGAGGTCGATCCGGTTGCCGAGCCCCTCGAGCACGTGGTGCGCCGTCGTGGGTGACACCCGCTCCGAGCGGTTGGCGCTCGGCGCGGCCAGCGGAATGCCGCTGCGGGCGATGAGCAGCCGGGCGAGCCGGTGCGCCGGGCAGCGGAGAGCCACCGTCGTGCCGCCGGCCGCGACGATGTCCGGCACGTCCGCGCCGCGGGGCACGACCACGGTCAGGGGACCGGGCCACAGCATCGCCGTGAGCCTCTCGGCGGCCGCGGGCCACGCGGCGGCGAGCGTCCGCGCCATCGCCGCGTCGGCCACGTGGACGATGAGCGGGTTGGTCGCCGGCCGGCCCTTGGCCCGGAAGATACCGTCCACGGCGAATTCGTCGAGCGCGTCGGCCGCGAGTCCGTAGACGGTCTCGGTGGGGATCGCCACGAGTCCGCCGCGCCGCAGCACGTCGGCTGCGCGGTCGATCGCGGCGAGCGTCGCCGGCGGCGGGTCGGCCGCATCGGTCGGCCAGTCGCAGCGGATGACGTCGGGAAGCGGGCGGGCCATGTGGTCAGGTTGCAACACCGTGGCGACCCGAGCAAGATGCGTGGCAGCCGCGGCGGCCGGCGGCGTCGGCAACGCCATTCGGTCGCCCATGGCTTCAGAGGATCGTCGCGTGGCCGCCTCCCCCGCACCGCTCGTCGGCGTCGTGATGGGCAGCCGGTCCGACTGGGCCACGCTCGAGCGGACCGCCGAGGTGCTCGGGGAGTTCGGCGTGCCGCACGCCTGTGAGGTGGTGTCGGCCCACCGCACGCCCGACCGGCTCGCGGAGTATGCCAAGGCGGCCGCCGGCCGCGGGCTCAAGGTGCTCATCGCCGGCGCGGGAGGCGCGGCCCATCTCCCCGGCATGCTGGCCGCCCACACCCACCTGCCCGTGCTGGGCGTGCCGGTCGAGTCGTCGCTGTTGCGCGGCGTCGACTCGCTGCTCTCCATCGTGCAGATGCCCGCCGGCGTGCCCGTGGGGACGCTGGCGATCGGGCCGGCCGGCGCCGCCAACGCCGCGCTCCTGGCCGTCGCGATCCTGGCCCTCGAGGACGCGAGCCTCCGCGAAAAACTCGTGGCCTACCGGGCCCGGCAGACCGCCCGCGTGCTCGCCGAGGACCTGCCCGGCGGCGCGACGCCGGCCCCGGAGCGCTGAAGTGTCGCGGGCCGCCTCCAGTCCGATCCTGCCGGGGGCGACGCTCGGCATCCTTGGCGGCGGCCAGCTCGGCATGATGTTCGCCGTCGCGGCACGCCGGCTCGGCTACCGCGTCGAGGCGATCTCCACGGAGGCCGACTGTCCCGCCGCGCGGGCGTGCGACCGACTGCACGTGGGCGACTACGCCGACGCGGCGTTCCTCGCCCGCGCGGCCGCGGGCCTCGACGTGGTGACGTTCGAGTTCGAGAACGTGCCCGCGGCGGCCGGCCGGGCGCTGGCGGCGGTGGTGCCCGTGCGGCCGCATCCCGACGTGCTGTTCAGCACGCAGGACCGGGCGCGCGAGAAGGCCTTCCTGACGGCGCACGGCTTCGCCTGTGTGCCGCACCGCGTGGTGCGGTCGCACGACGAGCTGCTCGCCGCCGTCGCCGATCTCGGCCTGCCGGCCGTCCTCAAGACCGCCGCCTTCGGCTACGACGGCAAGGGGCAGGCGCGGCTCGGGGATCGGGCCGACGTGCCCGCCGCCTGGGCCGCGCTGGGGGGCGACGCCGGCGCGCCGGGGGCATTCGTCCTCGAGCAATGGGTCGACTTCGACTGCGAGATCTCGGTCGTGGCGGCGCGGGGCCTCGACGGCGCCATCGCCTCCTTCGCGCCGACGCGCAACGCGCATGCGCGGCACATCCTCGACGTGTCCCGCGCGCCGGCCGGACTGGACGGCCGCGTGCTGGACGAGGCGGTCCGCGTCACGGAGCGGATCCTCGCGGCGCTCGACGTGGTCGGCGTGGCGTGCGTGGAGTTCTTCGTGACGAGGGACGGTCGGGTGCTCGTCAACGAGATCGCCCCGCGCACGCACAACTCGGGCCACCTCACGATCGAGGCCTGCCAGACGAGCCAGTTCGAGCAGCAGGTCCGCGCCGTCTGCGGCCTGCCGCTGGGCTCGACGCGGCCGGTCGCGCCGGCCGCGATGGCGAACCTGCTGGGCGACTGCTGGTTCCCGGGCGCGGGCCGCACGCCCCGCGAGCCCGACTGGTCGGCCGCCCTGGCGGTGCCGGGCGTGCGGCTGCACCTCTACGGCAAGGCCGACCCGCAGCCGGGACGCAAGATGGGCCACCTCACGGCGCTCGCCTCCTCTGCCGACGAGGCCGTGGCGGCCGTCACCGCCGCGCGCCGGGCCGCCTGCGGCGAACCGACTATTGGGGCGTGAGGCTGCGGCCCCGCCACGCGGTCTGCAGGCCGAGACACTTCCGCACGAGCGCCGTCCACTGGATCGCGAGGAACACCGCGATGCCGAGCGGGTGGGCGATCGCGCTCGTGACGCTCTGACGAAACCGTGCCGCCTCGAGCAGCCGCGGCAGCCAGGCGAGCGCCGCGGCGACGAACGCCATGGGGATCGCCCACCGCGGCCACCCGGCCCACCCGGCGGCGAGGCCCCGGGCGAGGAGCACGAACGGCAGCACCTGGCCGCCGGCGAGCAGGAGCGTGAACGGCACGATGGTGGCCGGGGCTCCGATGCCTTCGGTGGCGTTCTTCGACAGGCCGCGCCACACGTCGGCATTCCTCTCGTACATCCGGCAGGCCGCCTGCGCCGTGGCGTCGAAGACGTCGGTCCGGAGGCCCGCGCGGCGGTAGGCCCGCGGCAGCATCACGCCGTCGTGGAGTGAGGCCCGGATGGCCGCATGGCCGCCCGCCCGCCCGTAGGCGTCGCGGCGGGTCACGAAGAACTGCCCGCAGCCGGCCGCCATGCCCGGCGTCGCGTCTTTCCGGCTGCGGGCCAGCGGCAGGAAGCCGAGCAGGATGAAGTGGATGAGGGGCAGGAGCAGCCAGTCGAGCAGGCACGTCGTCCGCTGCCGCGGAAAGCCGCTCGCCAGGTCGGCGTTCGCGGCATCGAGAAACGCCACCCCGCGGGCGACGGCGTCGGAGGCGGGCGACACGTCGACGTCGAGGAACACCCACGTGTCGTGCCGCGCGGCCTGCGCGAGCTGCCAGCAGGCGTGCTGCTTGCCGCACCAGCCGGCCGGCAGCGGGCCGCCGGCCACGAGCCTGACGCGGTCGTCCTCCGCGGCGATCCGCCGGACGATCTCGGCCGTGTCGTCGGTGCTCGTGCCGGCCCGCGACGAGGCGGCGGCCATCGGGCGGCTGTGCCGCGACGTGCTCGCCAGCACGGACGT
>JBJTIV010000145.1:0-10260 GCA_046095145.1 Planctomycetaceae bacterium | reverse complement strand
GGTCATGGAGCGGTCGACCGCATTCGCACACCTGGAGGTGTACGCCACGAGGGATGGCACGGCACGCCGCGCCGCGGGGGCGAGCCCCCGGCTGCCGTGTGCTCGGGCAGATGCTGGGGCGGGTTGACGAGGCGGTCCCAGTTCTGCTCGACGTACTCCGGCGGGCCGCCGATCTGGGCGACGACCTGGGCGACCTGCTCCGTGGGGACCATCTCGATGGCATCCCAGGGGCAGACCTTCAGGTCGTAGGGATTCGACTTCTTGCCGGGGATGTGGACGCAGACCTCGCAGCCCACGCATCGCTCGATGTCGATCTCGCACCAGCTCTGCAGGTTGTGGAACTGGTCGTACTGCTGCACCTTCACGATGCAGTCGACGGGGCACACCTCGAGACAACTCTCGCAGCCGGTGCAGTTGTCGGCGTTGATGACGGCCAGTTCCTTCGGCAGTTTCTTGCGTGGTCCGGCTTTGGCCATGATGGTTCGATCGGCAGGCGGTGATGGACACTGGAACGTCCCGATTTTAGCCGGAGCGTTCGCCGCGACCAACCCGCGATCGGAATGGCTCTGGCGGCCGTGCGTGACGCCTCCCCCCGGAGTCCCCGAACCGGCGGGAACCAGCCCGCGGTCGAACCGTCGCACACCGCGACCGCGAGTGGGCGGCGTCCGCGGTGACGGGGGGATCAGGCCGAACAGCCCGCGGGGGCCGACGCGGGTCGGCGGACGGGCCGCGGACGACAGCCGGGGTTCAGACGCGCTCGCCGGCGATCAAGTCGTCGACGGACTGACGCCGCCGCACCAACCGGCCCACCCCGTCTTCGACGAGAACCTCGGCCGGCAGCGGCTTCGAGTTGTAGTTGCTCGCCATCACGAACCCCTAGGCGCCGGCGATCTCGATCACCAGCAGGTCGCCGACAGCCGCCTCGGGGAGCAGCCGGGTGGCCACGAAGCCGCCGTCGGTCTGGGTGAAGATGTCCCCCGACTCGCACAACGGGCCACCCACCGCCACCTCCGCCGCGGCCGGCTCGGCGCGGCCGTCGGCCGGGCAGAGGCTCATCGGATGGTAGGAGCCGTAGAGCACCGGCCGCGCCAGCGTGTTGAAGCCGGCGTCGACGAGCACGTACTTCCGCGCCCCCTGCCGCTTCACCGCCCGCACCTCGGTGATCACGAAGCCGCTCTCCGCCGTGAGGTAGCGGCCCGGCTCGATCTCCAGGCGGATGCGGTGGCCGAAGGCGTCCTCGAGCCGCCGCCGCGTCGCGTCCCAGAGCGCGAAGTAGCCGCCGAGGTCGGCGTGCTCCTCGCCGGGACGGTACGGCACCGGCAGGCCGCCGCCGGCCGAGATCATCGTCACCGACCGGCCGATCTCGCGGGCCACCCGCTCGAGCGAGCCGGCCACCTCGGCCAGGTGCGCGAGGTCGGTGCCGCTGCCGATGTGCATGTGGAGCCCGCTCACGGAGAGCCCCGCCCACTCGGCGCGGCGGAGCACGTCGGGGATCTCCTCGTGCCAGATGCCGTGCTTCGAGCCCTGGCCGCCGGTGTTCGTCTTCTGGCTGTGGCCGTGGCCGAAGCCGGGGTTCACGCGGAGCGAGACGCTCGCGCCCGGCACGCGGGCGGCGAGTTGCTCGAGCATGTCGGCCGACCCGCAGTTGACGTGGATGCCGTGCGCGACGACCGCGTCGAGGCTGTCGCGGTCGAAGATGTCGGCCGTGTAGACGATCGGATGGGCCGGAGGCAGGTCGTGCGGGCCGGCGCTGCCGGCGGGGGCGTGCGCGGCATAGCCGGCGGCGAGCGCCCGGTGGATCTCGCCGGTGCTCACGGCGTCGACGAGCACGCCCTCGCGCAGCACGAGGTCGAGCACCGCCAGGTTCGAGCAGGCCTTCTGCGCGAAGCGCACGGTGTCCCAGGCGGCCAGGTCGCGGCAGCGGCGGCGGATCGTGTCCGCATCGTAGACGTAGAGCGGCGTGCCGAACCGGGCGGCGAGGTCGGCGACCGAGGCGCCGGCGATCTCCCGGCGGATCGCGGGCCGGACGGAAGCGGTGCTCATCGGCGGCTCACGGGGCGAGGGCGGGAACGAGCGGGCCCGGGCGCACGCCCGGCAGGGCCGGCCCCGCGGCCTTGGCCGGCGACTTCACGCTCGCGGCCACCGTGCGGACGGCGCCCGCGTCGGCCGACAGCCGCACCGACATGCCGCGGTCGATCGGCCGCGCGAGCAGCCGCACGAGCGCCGACGGCTGGGCGTCGGCGACTTCCGCGGCGGCCTCCAGGCCCTCTGGGTCCGCCGCCGCGTCGTCGGTGGCGCGGGCCAGGGCCGCCGCGTAGCGGAGCAGGGGTCCCGCGGCCAGGCTGACGTCGGCGAGCGGCTTGTGGTTCGGGTCGGGTGTGCCGCTCGCCGCGGCGACATCGGCCAGCCGGCGTGGCACGTCGCCCCCCATCAGCACGTACGCGTAGGCGGGCGCCACGGCGAGCGTGAGGTCGAGCGTGTCGTCGGTGTCGTCTTCGTCGGACCCGTCGACGTCGGACACCGTGATCGTGTGCAGGGTGGCGCCGGCGGCCTTGCCCGAGTCGAACGCGACCTTCAGGCCCGGCAGTTCGCCCGCGTCACCGAGCAGCTTCTTGATCCGGGCCTCGAGGGCCGCGCCGTCCTTCACCTTCATCCCGGCCGTGAGCACCGGCACGGGCCGGCCGTCGGCGCCGTCGACGGCGCTCGTGTCGATCGACAGCGCGGCGTCGTAGCCCCCCGAAGCGATCATCGCGGCGAGCGCCTCCTTGAGGACCGTCACGGCCGTCTCGGTGGCGGTGTCGGAACCGTCCTGGGCCCGGATCGTCGCGAGGCCCGCGATCGCATCCTGTCGCACCCGCTCCGGCACGGCCATCGCCACGTGCACCGCCAGCGCCGGCGGCTTGCCGTCGGCCGTGGCGGGCGTGGCCACCGTGACCGTGCCCTTGGCGGCCTCGGCGATGAGCGCGGCCGCCGGCGAGCCGGGCGTCATCCGCGTCTGCGATTCGGCATAGATGCTCTCCCCCTCCATGTCGATGGTCGCGCCGACGAGCAGCGCCTCGGTCTGGCCGAGGTTCTCGAGCAGGCCGGCCAGGCTGGCCGGATCGACCTGCTGACCCTGGGCCGCGGCGGCCCGCGCCGCCTGGTCGAGCATGGCCTCGAGCTGCCGCCGCATGCCCTCGGGCATCCGGCTGGGAAACGCCTCCACGCCCAGCGAGAACGGCTTCACGACGCCGGCGAACAGCTCGGTGGGGTCGGCCACGGCGGGGGCCGACCCCTGCGGACCGACGATCGCCCAGCCGGCCTTCTCGACGATGTCCAGCGGCATGCCGCCGGGGGGCGAGGCGCGGCGGACGCCGTCGACCTCCTCGACCGGGCCGAGGACGCCCACGAGCGCGTCCAAGAGCTTGGCGAGATCCTTGACCGGCACGTAGGCGTGGACGGCCGGCACGTCGCCCGAGGCGGTGACGACGAGGCCCGCCGGACGGTTCACGTCGAGGCCGGCGAGGCCCTTGAACTGCGTGGCCATCATGATGAACGACTCGGCGAAGCCGTCGAGCGCCGGCTGATCGACGAGCCCGCCGACCCAGCGGATCTGCTTCTTGAGGTCGGCGTAGGGGTCGCAGGCGACCACGGCCACGATCTCGGCCTCGGTGGCCGCGACGCATGCGGGGGCGGCGAGCGCCAGTCCGGTGACCAGCGCGAAGACGGAGCGGTGCATGAGGGAAGCATCCTGCGGAAAAACTACGGAAACGCAGCCGGATTCTATCAGTTGCGGCCGAAAGCGGTATTCTCGCGGCAGCCGTGACGCACGCCTCCACGCCCGCCGCCGCGCCGGATTTCGAGAGCCTCCGGCGGACGGCGTCCACGCCTCCGCACGAACCGGCCCGCGGCCGGCTGCCCCTGCTCCTCTATGCGCTCACCGCGCTGACGACCTTCGCGGCCGGCAGCGTGGGTTGGCAGCCGGTGCTGCTCGGGGTCGACGAAGGCATCACCGGCGAGGTGGTGCTCCACTGGCCCCGCGGCCTGGCCTACAGGGCCGCGGTGATGGCCGTGCTCTCCGCCCACGAGGCGGGCCACTGGATCGCCGCCCGGCTGCACGGCATCCGGGCCACGCTGCCGTTCTTCATCCCGATGCCGGTCTTGCTCACCGGCACGCTCGGCGCCGTGATCGGGATGGAGGGTGCCCAGGCGAACCGCCGCCAGCTCTTCGACATCGCCATCGCGGGGCCGCTGGCCGGGCTCGTGGTGGCGCTGCCCCTGCTCGCGGCGGGACTCCTCACGGGCGGGGTGCCGGCCGACAGCCCGTTCGCGATGCCGCCGCTGGCGGCGTGGATCCGCGATGCGGTGCGGCCCGACCTCGGATCCGCGACCGTGGCTCCCAACGCCCTGTTCATGGCGGGGTGGGTCGGCCTGCTCGTCACCGGCCTGAACATGATCCCGATCTCGCAGCTCGACGGCGGCCACGTGTGCCGGGCCGTGTTCGGCCGCCGGGGCGACTGGGTGGCACGGGGCGTGCTGCTGGCGGCCATGGCCGGGATCGTGGTGTGGGGCAAGTACGACTGGCTCGTGATGGTGGTCGCGATCACGCTCATCGGGGCGGACCATCCGCCGATCCGCGAGGACGGCCGACCGCTGGGTGCGGTCCGCACGGCGCTCGGGCTGATCGCCTTCGTGATTCCAGTGGTCACGTTCATGCCCGAGCCGCTCTCGCTGCCGTGACCGGAGGGGCGGATCCGGGCCGGGAAAGGGCCTCACGGCCCGGAAAATTGCCCCGTCCCGAACCGTGAGGTATCCCTGGACGTATTCAGGGTCCCCACCCGGAGCACGTCGCCATGGTCCGTCGCCGCCCGTCCCAGGACCGTTCGCGCCGCCGCTCACGGGATCTCATCCTCGAGCCGCTCGAGGGCCGGCAGATGCTGTCGGCCAACGTGGCCGTCGCCAGCGACGCGGGCGAGGCGAGCTCGCCGCTCGTGCGGCTCATCGACGCCGAGAGCGGCGTCGAGCGGGCGTCGGTGATGGCCTTCGAGTCGACGTTCAGGGGGGGCGTGCGGGTCGCCATGGGCCGCGTGACCGGCAACGCCGCGCCCGATGTCGTCGTGGGCTCCGGATCCGGCCGCGTGGCCGAGGTCCGGGTCTTCAAGCCGCTCACCGTGGGCAGCACGACGACGCTCACGCAGGTGCTTTCCTTCCGGCCGTTCGGCGACGCCTACCGCGGCGGGATCGAGGTGGTCGTCGGCAACGTCGACGGCGATGCCAACGAAGACATCGTCGTCTCGAAGTCCCGCGACGGTGGCGACGTGAAGGTGTTTCGCGTGACGAATCCGGGCGGCACGACCACCGTCACGCCCTACGCCACGATCGTCAGGCCCTTCGGCCCGACCTACAACGGCGGTTCGAGCGTGGGCGTGGCCGACGTGGGCGAGTTCGCCAACGGCGCCTTCGTGAAGAGCGTCGGCGACAACAGGGTGGAGGTGCTCGTGGGCTCGGGGGCCGGCATGCCGGCCCGGGTGCGGGTGTACGACATGTCGCGGCCCGCGACGCCGCGCGTGGCCGACGCGTTTTCGCCCTTCGGGCCGCTCTTCCAGGGCGGCGTGTCGGTGACCAGCGGCCGCTACGCGGCCAGTGGCGTGGCCGACTCGGTCGACGACATCTTCGTGTCCGCCGGTCGTGGCGGCGCCTCGCAGATGCGGGTCTTCGACGGCACCGTGTCGGCCGCCGCAAACACGGTGCTCAAGGCGTTCGCGCCCTATGCCGGCCGTCCCCGGTCGAACGCGGCGGTGTTCGCGGCGGCCGTCGACGTCGACGGCAACGGCCAGGTCGACGGGTTCCGGACCACGCAGGGGGATCCCGGGGCGCCGGCCGGCATCTCCACGGTGTCGGTGGCGGGCGTCCGGTCGGCCGACCCGCTCGCGAGCATCGCCGCCCCGCTGCGGATCGCCGCGGCGCGGACGGTGTTCGCGACGCAGACGATCAATGGCACGGTCGCGAACCCCTCGCCGACGGCGGGCATCGCGGCGGGCGCTTCGCGGCCCATGCAGGTCCGCGAGATCGTCACGGGTGCGGGGGCCACCGCCGGCGTGGGACAAACGCTGACCGTGCAGTACACGGGCATGCTCACCAACGGCACGGTGTTCGACACGTCGCGACAGCCGGGGCGTACGCCGTTCCAGTTCACCGTCGGCCAGGGGCAGGTGATCGCCGGCTGGGAGGCCGGCTTCGTGGGGATGAAGGTCGGCGGCCGCCGCTTGCTCGAGATCCCGCCGGAACTCGCCTACGGCGACGCGGGTCGTACCAACATCCCGGCCAGGTCGACGCTCGTCTTCGACGTCGAACTGGTCAGCGTCTCCGGCAACGGTACCGCCTCGATCAGTGGCACGTCGACCGGTGCCCTGACCGAGGACGGGCTGGTGACGCAGGTGGGCGGCACGCTCACCGTGACCGATCCCGAGGCGGGGCAGGCCGTCTTCGCCGCGCCCGGCTCCCTGAACAAGACCTACGGCACGTTCTCGTTCAACGCCACGACCGGGGTGTGGGGATACACGATCGACAACTCGCGGTCCGTCACGCAGGCGCTCAAGGCCGGCCAGGTGGTGACCGACTCGCTGACCGTGACGAGCCTCGATGGCACGGCGAGCAAGGTGATCGTGGTGACGATCACGGGCGCCGCAGACGCCCCCACCGACATCGCGCTGTCGGCCGCGGTGGTGGCCGAGAACGCCGCCGTCGGCACCGTCGTGGGCACGCTCTCCACGACCGACGTCGATGCCGGCGACACCTTCACCTACGCGCTCGTCCCGGGCGACGGGGCCACCGACAACGCCGCCTTCACGATCGCCGGCGCGGTGCTGAGAACCGCCTCCGCCTTCGATTTCGAGACCAAGAGCAGCTATTCGATCCGCGTCCGGTCGACCGACGCGTCGAACCTGTCCGTCGAGAAGGTTCTCGCGGTCACGGTCACGAACGTGAGCGAGGGTCCGGTCGACATCGGCATCTCCGCCGCGACCGTCGCGGAGAACGCGGCCGTCGGCACCACGGTCGGCACCCTCTCCACGACCCATCTCGACGCCGGCAGCGCCTTCACCTACACGCTCGTGCCCGGCACCGGAGCCGCCGACAACGCCGCGTTCACGATCGCCGGTGCGGTGCTCAAGACCGCGACCACGTTCGATGTGGAGACCAAGAACAGCTACTCGATCCGCGTCCGGTCGACCGACGCGGCCAGCCTGTTCACCGAGAAGGTCCTGACGGTCACGGTCACGAACGTCAACGAGACCGCGACGATCGGCGGCACGTCGACCGCCGCACTCTCCGCCGACGGCCCGGTCGTCACCGTGGGGAACACGCTGACGATCAGCGATCCCGACGCCGGCCAGGCGGCCTTCGCGGAACCCGATTCGCTGGACGGCACCTACGGCACGTTCACGTTCGTGGCGGCGTCGGGCCAGTGGGAGTACACGCTCGACCCCACCCGCCTGAACACCCTGCTGCTCACCGCCGATCAGACCGTGACCGACTCGCTCACGGTCACCAGCCTCGATGGCACGGCGAGCCGCACGATCACGGTGACGATCACCGGCTACACGATGCTCACCCGCTCGGCCGTGGTGGCGACGCCCTCGCCGTCGGCCTCCGTGCCGGCCGGCACGGTCAGCACGCTGCGGTACCGCGACTACGCGGTCGGCACGGGCGACGTCGCCGACGCGGGCGACCTGCTGATGGTCAACTACATCGGCCGGCTCGTCGACGGCACGCTGTTCGACAGCTCGCTCCTGCCGAACCGCGATCCCTTCGAGTTCCAGCTGGGCGTGGGCCAGGTGATCCGGGGCTGGGATGTCGGCGTGGAGGGCATGCGGGTCGGCGGCGTGCGGGTGCTCCAGATCCCGCCGGAGCTGGCGTACGGCGACTCGAGCCAAGGGGCCATCCCGTCCGGTGCGACGCTCATGTTCGTCGTCGAAATGCTGGTCGCCACGGGCCCGGGCTGACGCCGGGCCGGCTCACCAGCGGCCCTCGACTCCCAGCGACACGCCGTTGAGCCACAGCGTGCCGCCGTCGGCGATGCCGCTGCCGGGCGCACCCGAATTGGCGAAGTCGAACTGGTCGGTGGCCAGCGCCACCCCAGTCAGCCAGATCGAGTTCCAGCCCACGCGGACGGCCCAGGTCTCGTTGATCCGGCGGGACACGGCGAGATCGATGTCGCAGATGCCGCCGACGTCGGAGGCGGTCGAGGCCCAGCCCGGCCGAAACGGATCGCCCGTCACCGAGTCGACGATCGGGGCCTGCGACTGCGCGGCCGCCGTGCCGGCGAGGGCGGCCTTGAGCCAGCCGTCCAAGGCCCACAGGCCCCAGTCCACGCGGCCGCGGAAGCCGAGCTGGCCGCCGAACAGGTTGTTGTTGGTGCGCACGCCGTAGGTGCTGGCAAGCCCGCTCGCCCGCGTCATCGTGACGTCGGCCGCCTCCGTGAGGCCAGCCCAGCGGAAGCCGGCCAGCCAGTCCCAGGAGATGATCCGGGTCGCCGCCTCGTGGGGATAGGCGGAGACCCGCTCAGGTCGCCAATTCTGCCGCGTGAGCAGCACGTTGGCCTCGACGCTGTCGAAGGCCGAGGTGTACTTCGCCGCCGCGAGCGTCGCGTCGCGGAAGCCGGTGACGCCGTCGCCCAGGAAGGGGGCGATCTCGAGGTTGCCGGTGCCGCTGACGACGCTGTCGGCCACCATGCCGTAGACGCCGACGTACCCCACCTCCCACCCGAGGCCGCCGGGGCCGTGGCGACCGTAGAGCACGCGCAGGCCCGGCGCCATCGCGAATTGGAGCTCATCGGCCGAGATCACCGGCAGTTGGGTGTCGGTGTCGATCGCGAGCGGGCCGCCGGGTCCGGGGGCGCGCTGCATCGCCAGCGCCTCGACGAGCGCGTAGGACTCGCAGGCCTCGGCCGGCTGCCCCGGGCCGTCCACGAACCAGTCGCCCCAGCCGCCGCGGGCGTCGGCCGGCAGGACCGCGGCCCACGCGGCCACGCCGAGCACCGCCACCACGCCACTCCATCCCCGAGACCCGGTGTGCGCTTCCATCGGCTCGATCCCCCCTGCGAGTGCCGCGGCCGTCACGACGTGCACGAGCCGCACGACGGGTTTTTTCGACACGACGCGGGCGACTGTTGAAGTTTCCCGCACCGGAACCGACCCCGCCCCACCCGGCGCAAGCGGCGTCGACCTTGCGGCCCGCGGGCCCGGCGCCGGGGCAAGGCGGGCGGGAACGGCCGGCCTTGGCGGTCGCGGGGCCTGTTCGTTGACGGTGGTCCGGGCGGCTTCCACAATCGGGTTTTCGTGGGGCCGCGACGCGGCCCGCGACTCCGGAGCCCGCGTCGTGAACGGCACCCCCAATTTCGTGGAACTCGAGGATCCCGACGTCTGGGCGGCGATCGCCGCCGAGCAGGTCCGTCAGCAGGACGGCCTCGAGATGATCGCCAGCGAGAACTTCACGAGCCCGGCCGTGATGCAGGCCGTGGGCAGCGTGCTCACGAACAAGTACGCCGAGGGCTACCCGGGTCACCGCTACTACGGCGGCTGCGAGTACGTCGACAAGGTCGAGGACCTGGCGCGGGACCGGCTCAAGCGGCTCTTCGGGGCCGAGCACGTCAACGTGCAGCCCCACTCCGGCAGCCAGGCCAACGCCGCGGTCTACATGCTGGCGATCCAGCCGGGCGACACCGTGCTCGCCTTCGACCTGGCCCACGGCGGCCACCTCACCCACGGCATGAAGCTCAACGCGTCGGGCGTGCTCGACCGGGTCGTGCACTACGGCGTCCGCCGCGGCGACCACCGGCTCGACTTCGACCAGGTGGCCCGGCTCGCCCGCGAGCACCGGCCGAAGCTGATCGTGGCCGGCGCCAGCGCCTACCCCCGCGAGATCCCCCACGGCACCTTCGCCGAGATCGCCCGCGAGGTGGGGGCGAAGCTGATGGTCGACATGGCCCACTACGCCGGCCTCGTCGCCGCCGGCCTCCACGACAATCCCGTGCCCGTCGCCGACTTCGTCACCAGCACGACCCACAAGACGCTCCGCGGCCCGCGCGGCGGCATCGCCATGTGCCGGGCGGCCGACGCCAAGGGGCTCGACCGCGCGGTCTTTCCGGGACAGCAGGGCGGGCCGCTGATGCACGTGATCGCCGGCAAGGCCGTGGCCTTCGCCGAGGCCCTGAAGCCGGAGTTCCAGGCCTACGGGCGGCAGGTGATCGCCAACGCCCGGGCCCTCGCCGAGGCGCTCGCC
>JBJTIV010000144.1:0-6984 GCA_046095145.1 Planctomycetaceae bacterium | reverse complement strand
ACGGCCACGCTCGCCAACACCGCCGGCTACCGGCGCGACGTGGTGTGGCGCACCACCAACCGGCTGCTCGGCATCGAGGGCTACGCCGGCGTGAAGACCGGCACGACCCAGGCCGCGGGCTGCTGCCTGGCGTCGCTCGCGGAGCGCGACGGCCGCGCGCTCGTGGTCGTGGTGCTCGGCTCCACGTCCACCGAGGCCCGCTACACCGACACGCGAAACCTCGTCCAGCATGCCTGGCGGACGCTCGGCGGGCGGTGAGCCGCCGCGTCAGGGGCCGGCGGCGGGCGTGGGCAGCACGCGGACGAGCGTCGTGATCCGGTCGATCATGCCGCCGCCCTCGGCCGGCCGCATCCGCTCGAGCGGCGCCACCACGACCCCGTTGGCCGGCTGTGGATCGCCCGCCACGCGGCCGTCGTGGGTGTCGTGGATCACCCACGGGCCCTCCTCGTCGTGGCCCACGATCATCATCACGTGGCCGGGCACGAACACGAGGTCGCCGGGCAGGAGCGCGTCGAGCGCGGCGCGGCGGCGGGCGTGGTCCCAGCCGGGCTCGACGACCGTCCGTGCGAAGGCGGGCGAGGCGGCCTGGTCGCCGGTGTTCCGCGGCAGGAGGATGCCGAGGCTCTTGTAGACGTCGCCCACGAAGCCGCTGCAGTCGCGGGTGCCGCCGTCGTGGCCCCAGCCGTAGCGCTCGCCAAGGAACCGGAAGGCCTGGGCGAGGAGATTCCGGCGGCTGGCCGGCAGCGGGCCGTCGCGGAGGGCGTCGGCCGGATCGACCCGCGCGGCCGCGAGCGAGAGTCCGCCGTCGGCCGTCCGCACGGGCAGCGCGACCACGCTGGCGGCATCGCCCTCCGCAGGCAGGGCCGTGGCCATGTCGAGCACGACGCCCTCCCCGCCGCCCGGCGGCACCGCGGTGGCCCGCGGCGCCACCACGATCCGCGTGCTCCGGCGGGCGACGTCGAGCACCGCGTCGCGCGGGGCGAAGGCCAGGGCCCCGGTCTCGATCCACGCGGCGTAATTCGTGCCCAGCACGAACGTCCAGTCGCCCGCGGGCGTGGCGTGGACGGCCGCCACCGGCGTGCCGGGGAAGAAGGCCGACTCCTGGAGGCGGTCGATGTCGGCGGGGCCGTCGGCGCGGTGGATCCGCTCGCGCGTGGGGAATCGCCGCAGCGCCGCCCGCCGCGTCACGACGGCGAACCGCGGCGTGACCCGTGCGGGGATGCCGTCGAGGTCGACCGCCGCCAGCCAGCGGTCGAGGTCGGCCGGGCCGACGGGGCCGCCACCGTCGAAAGCGAGTTTCATGTCGGGCAGCTTCGCGAGCGTTGCGACGGTCTCCCTGACCGTCTGCGCGGGCAGTTCCTCGGGCAGCGCGGCCAGGTCGCGCATGGACCGGTCGCTGTCGAGCAGCCGGCGGTTCAAGGCCGCGACCCCGGCTGCATCGAGCGCCACGTGGTCGGCCGAGGCGCAGCGGGCGATCCAGTGGTCGGCGTGCGCGCGGTCCAAGGCCGCGGCGGCGGGATGATCCGCGGTCGCGGGAGAACCTTCGGCGGCGAGGGCGGCCGGGAAGGCGACCATCGCCGGGGTGCACAGCACGATCAGCGCCGCCAGGACGGCTGGAGACTCGCCCATGCCGGGATGATAGAACGGTGGCCATGCGATCCGCAAAGCTTGCCGTCGTGGCCCGCATCATGGCCGCGGCCCTCGTCGCCTGGCCGCCGGCCTCCACCGCGATCACCGCCGACGGGCCCGGCCCGCGCGGGATCGCGGTCGAGATCGCGGATGGACGGACCGTGCTCGAGGTCCTCGCCAATCGCGACGACGACGACCGCGACGGCGCGGCCGACGCCGCCGACGACCGCGTCAACGGCCCGGCCGACGAGCGGGACCTCGCGCCGCTCGTCGTGCGCGTGGCCGACCCGCGGGCGGCCCGGCTGCGGGTGTCGGCGCGCGAGGCGCCGCTGCGGTTTTTCGTGCGCGAGGCCGAGGGCTGGCGGCATGCGGGCCTGGGTGCCGCGGAAGTGCCGGTCGCACCTGGCGCGGATGGCCGGGACGGCGGCGGTCGCACGGTCACGCTCCACGTCGAGTCCACGGCCTGGGCGGGCCTGCCGGCGGGCTGGGACGGGGCCGCCCGCATCGCGATCGAGGCGGTCGACGCGGAGGGTGCCGTCGTGGGCGAGGCACAGGCCGACTGCCGCGTGGCCCCCGTGCTCCTCCGGCCGGGCACGGCCCGGGCCACGGAGGTGTTCGTCTCCAGCGGCCGCTACGACAACGAGCCCTTCCTGGCCGCCCTCCGCGCCGCGCTCGAGCCGCTCGGCGTGTCGCTCGTCGTCCACCCCGCGGCCGACTGGAAGGAGATGTGGATGCAGGACACGATGGAGGTGGCCACGGTGTCGATCCCGGCGAGCCGGATGCACGTGGTGCTCGACGGCCTCCGCGGGGCCGACGGGTTTCCACCCACGCTCCTCGGCCCCGACACGGCGGTGGCCCGCGTGGCCGAGCCGCGGGCACTGTCCGACGGCGACGACTGGGCCGACTGGTACGGCAATCTCGAGGTCTCGCCGCCGCTGGTCGGCCATCCGGCCGGCCGCGTGATCCACGGCCGAAACACCCGCACCGGCCAGACGTTTCATCCCGAGGTGGTGCGGTTCTTGGCGGCCCAGGGCGCCCAGGCGCCGCTCTGGATCGACACCTCGTGGCTCATGATCAAGCACGTCGACGAGATCGTGGCCTTCCTGCCGGGGCCCGACGGTAAAGGCGTGCTGCTCGTGGCCGACCCCGAGGAGGGCCTGCGGCTGGCCGGCGGCCTGGCCGCGGATGCCGCCGTCGTCGAGGCCAACCGGCGGATCGCGAGGCTCATCGACGAGATGCTTGAGGGCACCGACGGCACGGCGCGGGCGGGCGTGGTGGGCGAGGACAACGCCGCGGGCGGCCGCTCATCCGGCCTGCTCGACCTGCTCGGCTTGGATCGCGTCCGCGTGGTCCGGCTGCCGGTGGCCTTCCGCGTGCCCGCGGAGGGGCTGGACGCGGCTGGCGGAGTGACGAACGCGGGCACGGCCTGGAGCAGCCCGGTCAACGCGCTTTATGTCAACGGCACCGTGATCTGCGGCTCGGCCGACATGCCCGACACCGTGCGGGAGACCTGCCGCGAGCGGTTTCTCGCGGCGGGGGCCACGGACGTCGTGTTCATCGACGACGGCGTCTACCAGCACCGCGGCGGCAACGTGCACTGCGCCACCAACGCCCGGCGGGAGTGACGCCGGCCGGGGGGCGTGCTAAATTTCTGCGGTCATGCGCCCGGTTTCCTCGTGCAGGGAGTGTTCGTGATGCGTGCTCCGCGGACTGCTGACGGTGTGACGGCCGGCCGGTGCCGGTCGCTGATGGCGGCGGTGCTGGTGGCCGCAGTCTCCGTGACCGTCGGCTGTGGCAAGAAGGATCCCTTCGGCCGCCAGCCGCTCGAGGGCATGATCACCTGGGAAGGCAAGCCGATCAAAGTGGGCACGATCAACCTCGAACCGGCCGAGGGTCAGCCTGCCGGGGCGATGACGTCGATCCGCGACGGCAAATTTTCCTTCCCGCGGGAGGCGGGGCCGTGTCCCGGAAAGTACAACGTGTGGCTGCACGCCTACGACCACGCGGGAGAGGACGTGAACGGCCCCCCGCCGAAGGAAATCCTGCCGCCGAAGTTCCTGGCAGCACCCCCGACGCAGATCACGATCGAGAAGGTCGGCAACGAGAAGCCGAACACCTTCACGTTCGACCTGAAGTGAGCATTCCGAGGCTCGGCAGGAACGCCCGTCGCCGGCCGCCGCTCATTGGGTCGCGTCGCCGGCACGCGTGGTCGACATAGCCCGCCACGGGTTCAGGGCGATCCCCTCCTCGACGAAGGTGATCGACCCGTCGCACATCCCGGCGATCACGCCGCCGCGATGGCGGCTCCGAGCCGAAAGCTGCACGTCTCCCACCGGAGCGACGCACGGCACGCCCTGGGTTGGCTGGTTGTTGCAGTACTGGGCGAACTGGAAGCCGTCCGGCTGCGTGGTGTTGGGCTGATAATGGCCGTGGAACACGGCCCCGGGTCCCCACCACGTGAAGCCCCTGAGGTCGGAGGCCGTGTCTGTGTTGATGCCAAGGATGGTCTCCGACGCCATCAACGTCTTGGACAGGCCGTCCGGCACGTCCTTGAACCTCACGAGCGGTCGCGTTTGCGCGCGAGGCACCGACGATTTGCCGTCCCTGACGAACGGAGCTCCCCCGAAGATCACCCCGTTGAGCGGCGACCCGCGGCCGCTGGGGTCGTCCTGCATGCGGTTGGTGTTGCCCGCATTGACGACGTAGTTGTGCTTCGTGCGGTTTCCTTCGGTCGGAGCCTTGCCATTGGCACCGGCACTGTCGCTCGGGCAGCGGAGTGCTGGGATTGCCGTCTGGGTGACCGCATTGTTGATGGTGCTCGAATACTGCGCGGCACCGCCGCTCGCCGTCGTGCCGGTCTTGAAGCCCTGGTACTGGTTGAAGAGCCCCTGCTCTTCGATGTAGGGCAGGATCGCCACCTGCCAGGTGCCGCAGCTCCCGGCCATGCAGTAATCGCTGGCCGGCAGCGCGTTATTCGCGTCGTGCAGCACGTGGAAGGCCAGGCACACCTGCTTGAGGTTATTGGTGCATGAAATGCGCCGGGCCGACTCGCGGGCGCTCTGCACGGCCGGCAGCAGGAGGCCGATGAGCACCGCGATGATCGCGATCACGACCAAGAGTTCAACGAGCGTGAACCCCGGTCGGGCGCGCCGATTCGCTGCGGTCACAGAGTCATGCATGATCGGAACTCGCGGATGAGGCGTGGGTCGACGCCCTCGAGCACCCTCCACAGGCAACGGTCGTCGACCCACCCGAAGATCGGATACTACGATTCTTAGTCGCAAATCCGGCCGGCGTCAACGAATGATTCACCGCCCTGCACGTCCGATCGGATATCCGTCGGTACCCGATTGCTGCCAGAGACCGTCGGAGCGGTGGGCATCCGGGATTTCCTTCATACCGACGAATCGAGGCACTCGCCCTGCAGCCGCGAACGACGCCGGCTCCGGCGGCGATAGCCCGCGAGACCGGACAAGCCCGCCCCCGTGGCGACCATGGCCCAGGTCGACGGCTCGGGCACGGTGAACACCATGGCCTGGATGCCGTTGTTGGTATTGAGCGTGTAGAGCGGCACGGAGAACCAGAAGCCATCCTGAATCGACACCTGGTTCTTCGCGAAGGCGATCGAGCCCGTTCCATCGGGGTTCGACCACGTGCCAGACGTCAGGTTTTGCTGCGCCATGAGCACGGCGTTGGTGCCGGACGAAATATCGTAGACCTGCACGACGTTCATGCCGCCGAAGTTGGCCGCAACCGTGGCGGCATACTGCCTTCCGCCCATGTCGAGGTAGTCGATGACCCGGTTGTTGGTGTTGCCACCGAACGACGTGTTCGTGCCCGAGACGATCCCTGCGACCACCGTTGCATTCGACGTGGTCTGGCCGCTACCCGTGGTCACGAAGTCGGTCACGAGCGCGGGTCCGCCCGCCAAGCCGATGATCGTGTCGTCATCCTTCCAGGTGAGCCCAAGACGGTAGCCGTTGTTGGACGCGCTCGAGTTCGTTGCGCTGATCGTCCGGTAGATCGTATTGAAGTTGCTGCTGTCGAGACTGCCGAGCATGAAATTGCTGTTGTTGATGTTGCCGGAGGACGAGCCGGAGGTGGACCCGGCGGCGATGAACCGGGTGCTCGTGCCCGATCCGCGGACGGCGAAGGCGTCACCAAATCGCCAGCCAGTCGCGAAGTTGGGATTCGTGCCCGACTGCGAAAACGGCACCGCGACCTGGAAGGCGAGAGACGGCGCATTGGTCGTCGTCTCGTTCTCCCACTTGTAGACCTTGAAGAAGTTGGCGGTCGTGCTGGTCGCACCAGCCTGCAGATTCGCGACGTACACCTGCCCGTCATCACCCACGCCGGCCATGTTGATGGGGAACGTTCCCCCCGAGATGCCGGATGGGCTCAGCGTGCCCGACACCACGCCGGTGGTGCCGTTGAGCACCACGATGTTGTTCGAAGTCGAGGAACCCGAAACGGTCGCGTTCGTGCGACTGACGAGAATGAGATTCTTGGTCACCGGATTGTACGCCAGGCCGCGATAAAACCGGCCGGCCACATTTTCCGCCAGATAGTCATTCGAGCCCGGAGCCAACCATCCATTCGAGCCGAACGTGGTAATCGCGGTGAGGCCGACCTGCTGGGCAACCGCCGGCGACCCGCAGAACCCGCCGATGCATGCTGCCACCGTGGCAAGAGCCGCGAGGTTCATGAAGCGGGAAGAGGAAGCGGTGTGAGACGCCATTGTGAAACCCCCGATCGGACCTGTGAGATGAGTCGGTCGGCAAAACGCATCGCCGACCAAACAACGGCAAAGCAAAAAGCGTGCCCGCTGTGGAGTTCTAACTTCATTAACAGGACGTAAGTCTATTCGCAACATATACTTATGAATAAGAAAGGTCATTTCATCGACCTGCTGGGCACACAAAAATGGTGACCCATTTCACGATTTGAGCGAAATCATTTAGCCGAACTAGCGAAATCATTTCGCCGAACTGGTGAAATCGCGTCGCGTGCAGGGGGCTCTTTCTACGGATGGTGCGACGTTGGCGGCGTGGTCTGGCCAGTCGATGTCTCGGAAGGATCTCGCCGCGCGGCTGTCGTCGTCGTACGGCAGATACACTGACTTCGTCGCGTTCGTGCTCGGATTTTCCGCTTGAGACGGGCGTTCAGCGGACCCGTTCGACTGCCCACCACGCCCCATTCCTCCACTCCGAGAACCTTCCTGACATGCGCATCGTTCGATCGACGTCATTTCGACTTGCCTGTGCCTGCCTCGCCGCCGTCGCGATTCCGCGAGCGGCGTGCGTTGCCGAGCCTGCGGCAAAGGGGTCGCCGCCGGCCGATCACCGCGACTTCGAC
>JBJTIV010000143.1:0-6169 GCA_046095145.1 Planctomycetaceae bacterium | reverse complement strand
CTGCGGCCGATCGCCGCGCTCACCGCGCCCCCGGCGGCGGTGGAGCTCCTCGTGCCGCCGGCGTCGGTGGAGCGCTCGCTGCGGCCGCGTTGCGCGGTCGTCTCGATGGTCCGCAACGAGGCCAGCCGGGCCCACGAGATCATGCGGCACCTGTGCGCGCTGTTCGACACCGTGGTGGTCGTCGACCACCTCTCGGACGACGACACGGGCGGGATCGTGGCTGCCTACGACGGCCAGGGCGGCGCCACCGTGATCACGCTGCGCTCGAACGAACCGGGCTACTACCAGTCGGACTACATGACCGCCTGCACCCGTGCCCTCGTCGAGAGCGGAACGGTGGACTGGATCTTCTTCCTCGATTTCGACGAGTTCCTGCCGTTCACGTCACGGGCCGAGTTCCATCAGTCACTGGTGCCCTTCACGACATCCGATGTCATCCACGGTCACTGGCTGAACTGCGTGCCGGTTGATCCGGCGGTGCCCGTGCGGAGCGGCGTGCGGGCCGTGACGGCGGAGAACGTGTCGCGATACGTCAAGGTCGCGGTCAATGCCCGGCGTCTGCGGGGACGCGCGGTGAGTGTCGATCAGGGCAATCATGCGGTCCGACTCGATGGCAAGCCCGAGCCCGAGATCGGTGAGCGCGCCGTCGCCGTCCTCCACTTTCCGGTGGTCTCCGTGGGGCAGTTGGAGCGAAAGCTGCGCGAAGGCGTCGCCGCCTACGACGCCACGCGGGATGGTGCCGCGGTGAACGGATTCCATTGGCGGGAGATGCAAAGCCGCTTCGACCTCCTCAGGAGCGATCCGTCGCTGCTGACGGAGATCGTCCTGCGATACGGCGAGCCGCTCGATGCCGTGATCCGGGACTGTGGGTCCGGCACCGCGCCGCGAGTCCCACGGCGAACATTCGCCGCGGTGTTCGCCCAGATCGCGTCCGCGGTGCCCGCCGTCGTCGTCGATGTGCCGACGGTCTCACGCGAGACGCTGGCGAGTCGGCTCGGAGAGCGAATCCCGGCGGGTTCCGCCGCTGACACCGGCAGCGAGCGCACCTCCATGCCGGCGCTCCACGCACGGCTGCCGGCACGCGGGCGGAAACCGGGGTCGACGGGTGACGACACCTGGCTCATGCGGGCGATCCTGGCGGGCACGCAACCCCTGGAAGTCGTCATGCCGACGGCCTGGGCGGGACACGAGCCTTTTCTGTTCTCGCTCATGGAGGTCATGCGCCCGCGCCGCTACGTCGAACTCGGGGCCCACGCCGGGCACTCCTTCTTCACGGCGTGCCAGCACTACCGGAGCCACGGCGATTACGGCGAGGCCGTGGCCATCGACCTGTGGGAAGGGGATTGCCAGGCCGGGTTCTCCGGCGAGCGGGTGTTCCAGTAATTCCGCGCGATGCTGAGCCGCCGCTATGCGACCTGTGGACGGTACATCCGCGGGCGCTTCGCCGAGGCGGTCGCGGTCTTCGAGTCGCATTCCATCGACCTGCTGCACATCGACGGCCTGCACACCTACGCCGCAGTCCGTGAGGACTACGAGACGTGGCGGCCGAGACTGACCGACGATGGCGTGATCCTGCTCCACGGTACCGCCGAGCAACAGTCCGATGTCGGGGCATGGCAGTTCTTCGACGAAGTGCGGTCGCAGGCCACGGAGTGGTTCAGCTTCCGGCACGGCCATGGTCTGGGCGTGCTGGCCTTCGGCGACGTCTCGACGCCCGCCGTCCGTCTGCTGCGTCGGCTCCGCGAGGATCCCGTGCTCTTCGAGAGGCACTACGGCATCCTCGGCGGTGCGCTGCTCCAGAGCAGGCGCGCGGAATGCGACATGGCCGCCGTGCAGCGGAGGGCCGCGTGAGCGTGCGCTCCGGCGACATCGCCGTCACGGATCTCCTCGACGTGGGGCACTACGCGGCTCAGGCCGGGAGGTCGTTCCCCAACGCCGCAGCGGCCTACGCGCACTTCGTGGCCGAGGGCCAGGCCCGCGGGCTCGATCCGTCGCCCTACTTCGACGCTGCGTGGTATCGGTGGCAGAACGCGACGGGGGGCCGGTGCGTGCTGGCCCATTTCCTGGAACACGCGGTGCGGCGGCCCCTCGATCCCGCCCCATTCGTCGACACCGTCGGGCTGCTGCGGCGGACGCCCGAGGCCCGTGACGCGGTCGGGCTGTACCTCATGCTCCTTGCGGGTGACGTGCCCGACATGCCGCCGGTGCGATCCGAGCACCTCGCGAGACTTCGTGCGGCGCGCGCGGAGTTCCAGTCGAGGATCGACCTGAAGATCGTTCGGGACGGCGGTCGGCAGCGACGCAACCTCGTGTGGGTGCAGTGCGGGCGGGCGTTCCGACTGCCGACCTGGTTCGAGGCTGGTGCCCGCCGGGACTGGGACCTGCTGCTCAACTGGTACGACCTGCGGTGCCTCGACGTGCGGTTCGGCGAGACGGTGTTGCGGCAGGACGGGACCAAGGCCACCGGCATCCACACCGTCCTGCGACGGCATCCGGAGATCCTGGCGCGGTACGAGTCGGTCCTGTTCCTCGACGACGACCTCGTCATGCGCCACGCCGACGTGGACAACGTGTTCAATCTGGCGAACCACCACGGGCTGGACCTGTTCCAGCCGTCGCTGTCGCGGGGGTCGCACTGCTCGTGGCCGCACCTGATCCATCGCCACGGGGCCGCGGTCCGCGCCATGACGGGCGTCGAGATCATGATGTTCGGATTCACGTGGCGGGCGCTGGCGGCCTGCGGCCCGCTCTTCGCCGACTCTGTCAGCGGCTTCGGCCTCGATGTCGCCTGCAGCCAGGCCGTCCGGGATCGCGGCTGGTCGTGCGGCGTGATCGACGCCGTGCAGGTCGACCACGACTCCCCGATCGACGAGGCCGGCGGCAGTTTCTACGAGTTCATGCGCGCGATCGGCATCAACCAGAAACTCGAGCTCGCCGAGACGATCGAGGCCTCCGGCACGTTCCCGGACTTCGTGACGCTCGAGTCCGCGACCCCGGAGCGTCGCCTGCGTCCTGCAGCGCATGCCCGGAACGACTTCGACTCGCGTGCCGCCCGCGCCGCCTAGGCGTGGAACCACGTCCGCCGGCTCTTCTTCACGCGGTTCCAGACGGTGACCTGACCGCGTCAGGACAGGCGGCGGATGAGCCACCAGCCGACGGCGAGCTGCGCGACCAGCGCGACGAGCCCCGACCGCGGGCTGCCCGACGCCAGCTGCAGCGCGCCGAGGGCGAGGCTCGCCGCGCAGCCCGAGAGCTTCGTGACCACCTGCAGGAGGCCGAACGCCACGCCCGTGTGGCCGGGCGGCGCCAGCAGGGCGACGGCCGCGCGGCGCAGGCTCTGGATGCCGCCGAGCACCAGCGCCAGCAGCACCGCGAGGCCGTAGAGTTGCCGCGTCGTCTGCACGCCGGCGGCGAGCCCGAGCACGACGATCCAGCCGCTGAAGCAGAGCAGGATGGCCGGCCGCCTGCCGACCCGCGTCGAGAGCCAGCCGACGGCGATCGCCCCCGGAAGCGCCACCGCCTGCACGAGCAGCACGAGCCGCACGAGCGCGGGACCGTCGAGGTCGAACTGCTGCAGCGCGAGACTCGAGAACTGCGCGATCGCCGTCTGCACCCCGCCGAGGGCGAGCATCGCCCCGCCGAGGACCGTGATGAACTCGCGGTCCGCCGACCCGCGCGGCGCGTGCCACAGGGCCGTGGCGAAGGCCCCGAGTTCGCGGCCGGGCGTCGCCGCATGCCGGGAGCCGTCGCCGTGGTCGAAGCGGGCGACCGCCGCCGGCACGGAGAAGACGAGCCACCAGGCGGCCGTGACGGCGAACGCGAGCCGGAGGCCGCCCGCCACGTCGAGGCCGAACTGGGCGTGGGCGGTGACGACCTTCGTGGCGATGACCAGCGCGATCGCGCCGCCCGCATAGCCGGCCGCAAAGCCGTAGGCGGACAGGCGGTCGGCATCCCGGTCCCCGGCGACGCGGCACAAGAGGCTGCCGGTGAACACCTGCGCGACATCGAACCCGACGCAGGCCGCGACGACCGAGGTCACGACGGCGATCCGGGCCCAGGGCGGCGCGGCGGCCAGCATGATGCAGCCCCCCGCGCCGACGCAGGTGGCGGCGATCAGCGCCCGCTGATGGCCGTCACGGCGATCGGCCCAGGCGGCGGACCACGGCGACACCACGGCGGACACGAGCATCGCCGCGGCGAGCGTCCAGGCCCAGATCACGCCGGCCTCGACGCCCCAACCGCCCGTGGCGAAGACCAGCTTCTCGACGTAGGCCACGACGAGCGTGATCAGCACGGTCGAGAACGCGCTGGCCGCCCAGTCGAGCAGGATCCAGGCCAGGCGGACGAAGCGGCCGCGGCCCGGCACGGAAAGCTGGTGGCTGGTCATGCCGACGAACCCAGGCGGTGTCGAAGGTCGGCTCCGCCGCGGCACCCACGGACGATGCCGCCGTCGGCCGGGAGCTCCTCGCGGTGCCGGAGGAGGGCGGGGGCCGCCCACCCGCAGCCGCCGCGAGACCCGGATCGCGCTCACAGCCTACGACGATCGCGGGACGCGGCCACACAGGTCGCCGCCGTGCCGATGGAACCGCGTTTTTCACCGGGTTTGTGCCGGCGTACGATCGTGTCGTGAACAACGTACGCGACAGGACGACCCGCTCCCGGGCTGCCCGCCGCAGGGCCGCCCGCGGTCCGGCCCGCGCGTGGGGCGCGCGGCGGCCCGCCTGGCTCGTCGTGCTGGCGGCCGGCGCGGTCGCGTGGGGCGCCGTGGGCCGGGGCGAGTGCCCGCCCGAGATGCGGCGCGTGGCCGACGGTGTGCGCTACGGCCGGCGCACCACCACCGACCCGCGGCCGCTCGAGCTGCATTTCCTCGAGGTCGATCTGACGTCGGCGGACGTCGCCCTCGAGGCGGTCGTGGCCGACGATCCCGACGGCGCCGGACCCGCCGAGTCGATCCTCGTCGATCCCGCGCGGCTGGCGTCACGGCCCGGGGTCGTGGCGGCCGTGAACGCCAACGCCTTCCGCGGCCTGCCCGACGCCTCGGGCACGGCGAGCACGCTCTGGAAGGCCGACATGCCCGTGACGATCGCCGGCTGGGCGCGCTCCGCAGACGGTGACGGCAGTCTGCCCGAGCGCGGCTATCACCAGTTCTGGATCGACACCGCGGGCCGGGCGCACATCGGCACGCCGAAACGGGCGGTGGACGCCGCCGCACCCGCGGCCATCGCGGGGTTTCACGTGATCCTCGCCGACGGCCGGTTCGTGGAGGGATACCGGGAAAAACTCCATCCGCGCACCGTCGTCGGCACGGACGCCGCGGGCACCAGGGTCTGGCTGGTGGTCGTCGACGGGCGGCAGCCCGGCATCAGCGAGGGCATGACCTATCGCGAACTGGCCGCGCTCATGCGGGACCTCGGCTGCGTCGCCGCGCTGAACCTCGACGGCGGCGGCAGCACCGTGATGCTCACGGCCGGCCCGAGGGGCGGCCTCGAGATCGTCAACCGGCCGAGCGGCGGCCGCGCCCGTCCCGTGCCGGTGATGCTCGTGGTGAGGGCGGCCCACGCGACGCCGGAACAGTCGACGCGGTAGACGGTCCGACCGGGATCGGGCGTGCGGTTGGCTCGGATCGCGGAACGTCCTACGCTGGAGAAGCGTGGCGGTCGTCTCGCTGGTCGTCTTGCTGGTCGTCTTGGCGGTCGTCGCGGAGGAATCCAGACCGTGCGTTCGGCGGCACTCATCTCCGCGGCGCTCGTGGCTCTCGCCGGCCCACGGCCCGCCGGACGGTGATCTCGATCCCGCACCCCACCAACACCAACCACAACGGCGGCTGGATCGGGTTCGCCCCCGGCGGCGGCACCGTGCTCTCGATCGCCACGGGCGACGGCGGCGGCAGCAACGACCCGGCCAACAATGCGCAGAACACGAACAGCCTGCTCGGCATGATGCTGCGGATCGACGTGGGGCCCGACGGCCTCGACTTCGGCGGCTCCGGCTCCGCCTACTCGATCCCCGCCGGCAACATGACCGTCAATCCCAACGGCACCCTGGCCAGTCCGGCTCCCCCGAGCCTCGTCGTGCGGCCCGAGATCTACGCCTACGGCCTGCGGAATCCCTGGCGCAACGCCTACGACCGCCTGACGGGCGACCTCTACATCGCCGACGTCGGACAGGG